>JAFDGP010000036.1 GCA_019309245.1 Deltaproteobacteria bacterium
AGGGGTTCACCCGGATCCACCGGTTGCCGAGTTTGCCGGAGATGCGAGGCGGTGGGCGTGCCGACGTACTGTTGTACTTCAAGCGCCCACCAACGTTTTTGTTCAACACGCTGCAATCATGCCATAAGAGTCCGATCTTCGTCTTTTTTGCGGTGGATTTGGGTTCAGTACACGTCACCCCGATGGGCCCGTCACCGAGGTAGGCGAATCCGGGAGATTTGATGGAGCACTTTGCAATCAGTGGTCAAGTGGTTCAGTATGCCATGACGGGCCTTACGGTCGGCAGCATCTATGCCCTGGTGGCCATTGGGTTCAATATCATCTACAATGTAACGGAAATCATTAACTTCGCTCAGGGGGAGTTCGTCATGCTGGGCGGGCTCTTCATGGTGTTCTTTGCAACGGTGGTACACATCACGCTCCCCTTGGCCTTTTTTCTCACGGTTGTGGCGGTAACCGTCATCGGCGTAATGATGGAACGCTTCGCGATTTTTCCCGCGAAAAATGCGTCCGTGCTCACCATGATTATCATCACCATTGCATGTTCTATCCTGTTGAAAGGCGCGGCCATGTACGGATGGGGCAAAGACCCCTTTTCCTTGCCGCCCTTCACGAGCCGAAAACCGTTCATCCTCCTGGGCGCTGCGATCTTTCCCCAATCCCTCTGGGTGCTCGGCATTACCCTGGTGATCGTATTTGTGCTGACCTGTTTTTTCAAGCGGACCCGTTTTGGACGGGCCATGATCGCCAGCGCGGACAATCGGGAAGCCGCCCTGCTGATGGGAATTGATGTGAAGGCCATGGTCATGGTCTCATTTGGCCTGAGCGCGGCGATCGGCGCGGTGGCCGGCATTGTGATCACCCCGATTTCCTTGATGGAGTATGACCGCGGGGCGCTACTGGGCTTAAAAGGGTTCGGGGCCGCCGTCCTGGGCGGCCTCGGCCATTTCTATGGTGCTGTTGTCGCAGGATTTGCCGTAGGATTGATTGAATCCTTTTGTGCCGGTTTCATCTCTTCCGGATACAAAGATGCAGCCGCATTGCTTGTCTTGCTCCTTGTCCTGTTTTTGAGGCCAAGCGGCCTTTTCGGAAGTGTTGAAGTCATGAAGATGAAAGAATTCTAGGACGTGCCCGTGCCGTATGACTCCATAACCGCCGCCCGAAGACAGGACCTGCGTGTCCTTGTGGGCTTGGCGGCAGGCATTATCCTTTTCCCTGCCGTGGTCCTCCATATTGCTCCACTGAGGCATTATGTGGACATCATGGTCTTTGTGGGGATCTTTTCTCTCGTGACCCTGGGCCTGACCTTGCTGATGGGATATGCCGGTCAAGTCTCCCTGGGACAAGCCGCTTTCTTCGGGCTTGGGGCCTACGTATCGGCCATTCTCACCGGCCGTTTCGGCTGGCCTGCCTGGCCAGCCGTCCTTGCGGGCATGACGTTGACCGGCCTTGTGGCCTTCCTGGTCGGGGTCCCGTCGCTCAAGCTGAAGGGACACTACCTGGCCATGGCCACGCTGGGATTCGGGGTCATCGTTTATGTCGTGTTTAATGAAGAAGTCTCGCTCACGGGCGGCCCTTCAGGCATGGCGGACATTCCCGGAATCGCGGTAGGCCCCTGGCAAATGGATACCCCTTTGAAGTATTACTACTTCGTGTGGTTCTTCGTCCTGGTGGCGCTGGCCTTCTCTCTGAATATCATTCACTCTCGCGTGGGACGGGCCCTGCGCTCGATCCACGGAAGCGAAGTCGCCGCAAATGCCATGGGAGTCCCTACCGCCTCGTACAAAACCCGCATCTTTGTTGTCAGCGCGGTCTATGCCTCCATGGCCGGCAGCCTTTACACGCATTACATGACCTTTCTGAGCCCCAGCTCCTTTGACCTCTTCTGGTCGATCAAGTTCCTGATGATGGTGGTGGTCGGCGGCATGACCAGCATCTGGGGGGCTTTATTGGGCACATGTCTGCTCACCTATCTGTCCAATGAATGGCTCCATATGTTTCATGACTTCGACGTGCTGGTCTATGGGTTCATTTTGCTGTTGATCATCATGTTTTTACCAAAAGGCCTCATCGGTGTGGTGCGGCGGACCTGATGCACATGGCGCTAACGTTGCAAAAGCGAATGGCACCGTAGATGCAAAGTGCTCAGCCTGTCTGCAATTATGCGGTCGATCTGTTTCTG
Organism: Deltaproteobacteria bacterium; assembly: GCA_019309245.1. GTDB lineage: Bacteria > Desulfobacterota > Desulfobacteria > Desulfobacterales. Next base: position 2,183 of record JAFDGP010000036.1, read on the forward strand.
TGGCCATCGGCGTCCAGGACGTAAGCGGCGAACACCGAGGCCACGGCATCTGCAAAAGCCCGACCTTCGTCGGTCAGCACGTATTGCTCGGGTGAATATGCCACCAGGCCCTGAAGGCCCCGCCTGTCCAGCTCTTCGAAGGCCTCATCAAAATATTCATAAAAGTCAACGTGAAACCGCTCCTTGAATCGGTCGATCCGGATCCCGGTGCTTGTCCTCAGGCCGAGATACACGGTCTCAAGCATGAGCTGAGAGCGGTTCAAGATCTCGAAGGACTCAACGGGCAGGTGCCCCTGCGCAAGTTCGGCCAAATAGCGCGTGAGGTCCGCATGATTCCAGGAACGCTTTTTCTCCCGGAAACTGTGGGCCGATGGCCCCAGCCCGATATACGGCGTGTGGTCCCAATATTTCTGGTTGTGCCTGGAACGAAAGATCTTCTCCTGCGAAAAATTGGAGATTTCATACTGCTCGTACCCCATATCCGTAAGAAAGCCCACGGTCAGGTCAAAAAGCGCTCTCACCCGATCTTCTTCAAGGGCCCTTACCCGGCCCTGTTTATACAGACGGTATAACGGCGTGCCCTGTTCATAAGTAAGCATATAACAAGACAGATGCTCCGGCGCGTATTGAACCGCTTCTTTGAGATCATCCAGCCATTCTTCCGGCCTCTGATCGGGAAGTCCGTATATGAGATCCAGCCCCACATTGTTCATCCCGGCCGTGCGGACCGAACGGATGGCGCAATGCGCTTGTTTTCCGGAATGCAGGCGCTTGAGAAAGGCAAGCCGGGTGTCGTCAAAGGATTGGACCCCGATATTGATGCGGTTCACACCGCACGCCATCCAGGAAGCCACCCGATCCCGGCAAACCGTGTTGGGGTTGGCTTCCAGGGTAACTTCCGGTCTGGAAGAAAGGCAAAAGCAGTCGGAAACGGCTCCCAGGATGGCCTCAAGGTGTTCCGGGCCCAGCACGGACGGGGTGCCTCCGCCCAGATATACGGTATCAAACGCCAGGCCCGCCGCCTCCGTCAGGGCCATCTCTTTTTGCAGCCCCTGGACATAGGCCTCTATGCGGTCCAGATCCGTGATGGAATAAAAATCGCAATAGACACACTTGCGCACGCAAAACGGCACGTGAATATAGAGGCCAGCATGGCTGGGATCGGCCTGGTTTTCCGGTTGCAATCTCACGTGATTTCCATTAAATTTCAAGGGTCGTAGCTGTGGACAGAGTCTCATGTCTATCTCCTTTTGACAAGGCAAACGGCCCCTGTCCATCCGTTGCGTGTTGATACGTGGATGGAACAACGGGCGACGCGCGATACCATGAACATCCTGTTAACAAACGACGATGGCATCCATGCCGAGGGCCTCTGGGCAGTGCAAAAAGCCCTGTCCGCTGAACACGAGGTCTGTGTGGTGGCTCCGGACAAGGAACGAAGTGCGGTAGGGCACAGCATCACCTTGATGCACCCGCTTATTATCAATAAAGTCCACACTAATGGCGGCTGGGGCTATGCCGTCAGCGGCACCCCGGCCGATTGTGTAAAGCTGGCTGTAAGGGAAATTCTGGACACCCGACCGGACATGGTGGTCTCCGGAATCAACCCGGGACCCAACGTCGGCATCAACATCCATTATTCCGGCACCGTCTCCGCTGCCAAAGAAGCCGCACTCATGGGCCTGAAGGCCATTGCCGTCTCCCAGGGCCCCGGTGAAAACCGCGGATTCGAGCACACGGCGGCGTTTGTCTCTTCGCTTATCCGCCGGATCATGGACAAAGGCCTGCCGGCGGCGACATTTCTGAACGTCAATGTTCCAGCCTGTGCTCCGGAAAAAATCAAGGGGGTACGCATCACGCGCCAGGCCATCGCCCCGCTGCGAGAAAAGTTCCATAAAAGAATCGATCCCAGGAACCGCACCTATTACTGGCAGGGCATGGACACACAGGTCCTGGATGAAGCCCCTGACACAGATGGAACCGCCCTGGGCGGAAACTGCATATCCATTACGCCGATTCGATGTGATATGACCGATTACGATGCCATGGAGCAACTTGAAAGCTGGAACCTTAAGATGTAATCCCTCATATGCAACTTTCCTCGAAAACTGAAAATCGAGTTGTTTCCCAAATCATACTTTGCAAAATATTAAATATAATGTAAGATATACTTAACAATAACCCGCATGAATTCGTATTATGAAGCTGTACCACCGGGAAATCTTAGAAGATATTCGTCCTCACTATTATAACCCCGATGTCCTCGTTATCCACGGCGCACGCCAGGTGGGCAAGACCTGCTTGATGACGCTTATACGTAAAGAACTTCAGGCATCCGGTGTGAGAACACACTACATTGACCTGGAAGACATGCGCCTGCTGGCGGTGCTCAATGAAGGCCCGCAGGCCCTGCTGGGCTACCTGGAAGAAAGCGGGCTTCTTCAGGACGGAAAGCTTTACCTTTTTCTCGACGAGATCCAGTATGTCACCGCCCCCTCTCCTTTACTCAAGCTGCTCAGGGATCATCATGCTGACCGCCTCAAGCTGATCGTCTCAGGCTCATCGAGTTTCGAGATTAAATCCAAGTTCACGGACTCTCTGGCGGGCCGGACGGTCAACTTTGAACTTCTGCCGCTGAGTTTTCGGGAATTCCTGCGTTTCAAGGGTTCGAATATACTGCTCGACAAACCTGTGAAATCACTGCCCCTGGTAAGGGAGATTGAAACTCTTTTCAACGAATTCGTCCTCTATGGCGGCTACCCCCGGGTAGCCCTGGAAAAGACAATCAAGGCCCGGGAAGTGTATCTTTCCCAAGTCATTAACACATATATCAGAAAGGACATCAGGGACCTGGCAAATATCCGGCACATCCAGAAATTCAACAGATTGTTGGAGACCCTGGCTGCACAGTGCGGTCAACTCCTCAACATAACCGAGTTGGCCAATACCGCCGGAATCTCACGTTCCACGGTTGAAAATTACCTCTTCATCCTGGAACAGACCTATGTCATTCAACTGCTGCGGCCTTTCAGCCGAAACATCCGGGCGGAGCTTTTTAAGACGCCAAAGGTTTTTTTTCATGATACAGGAATTGCACACCTGCTCTGGCTCAAGGCATTCCCCAAAACGATTCTTGGCAGTATGCTGGAAAACGCTGTGTTCGCAGAACTACGTAAGAACCGCGAAGTGGATGAATTCTTTTTTTGGCGGACCCAGGATGGTAAGGAAATTGACTTCATTGTTCCCAAAGGAGATAGCATTCTCCCAGTGGAGGTGAAAACCTCTGCATCAAAAATCCGGCGCGGAGCCCTGCGTTACTTCAGCGGGCGTTACACGGTATCCAAGGCCGTCTGCTTTGCGCTGCACGGCACAGGCCAAACAGATGATCTTCTTGAGGTGCGTTATCCATGGGAAAGAATCTTATGACAGGTGTAGGCGAAAAAAAATAGGGAGAAGATGGGAAATTTTTGGCATATATGCAAGAAAATTAAAAAGCAATTATCTGGTCCAGGAGAAGTGCTGTGAAAGAAACCTTTGTCAATATGCTCAAGGCCGGCCAATCCGTTGACGACATCTTTGTAGCGATGGACAAACAACTGGCCCAAAAGAAAAATGGTGAGCCCTATCTCACCCTGACCCTTGTGGATCGCACCGGGGACATGAAGGCCGTCCTGTGGGATAACGTGGAGGCCATAAGCAACCGTTTTGCGGCAGGCGATTATGTGCGCGTGAAAGGAAACGTGAGTCAATACAGGGACGATCTTCAAGTGGTGGTCCAGGACCTTGAGCCGGCATCAGCTGACCACGTGGAGGCTAAAGACTTTTTGCCGGCCACCGAGCGGGACGTGGAACAGATGTTCAGTCAATTGACCCAGGCGGCCGCAACGATCCAAAATACACACCTGGCCGCCCTGCTGAAGGCTTTTTTTGAAGACACGACATTTGTCGCGCTTTTCAAAGCGGCGCCTGCCGCCAAAAAGATGCACCATGCCTATCTCGGGGGCCTGCTGGAACATACCTTGTCGATCACCCGCCTCAGTGATGCGGTGGCAACCCATTACAAGGGAATCGACAGAGACCTGCTTCTTGCAGGAGCCATCCTCCACGACATCGGGAAAGTTCACGAGTTGTGCTACGACACACACATTGACTATTCGGATTCAGGCCGGCTTCTCAACCACATCGTGATCGGCATTGAGATGCTGGATGAAAAAATCGCCGTCCTGCCCGATTTCCCGCAAGACTTGGCCCTGCTCTTGAAACACCTGATCGTAAGCCATCACGGCACCCGGGAGTTCGGATCTCCTGAGCCTCCAAAGACCCTGGAGGCCATCATCTTAAACTACATCGACGACCTGGATGCCAAAGTCACGGGTGTGCGGGCATTCATGGAAGCGCAAGACGATCAAACCGCGTGGACATCCTACCACCGGTTGTTGGAACGGTTCTTCTATAAAGGCAAGAACGGGTAATGTTTATTACATTTGAAGGCATTGAGGGCTCGGGCAAAAGCACGCAAATTGCGCGTCTCGTTCCAGTCCTTCGCAAAAAGGGATTCGCGTGTGTGGTTACCCGTGAGCCGGGGGCCACCCGGATCGGCAAAAAGATCAGACACATCCTTCTGGACTCCGGTCATGATGTCATGGTAGCCACAACAGAACTGCTGTTGTACCAGGCAGACCGGGCACAGCATATCCACGAGGTCATTGAACCGGCGCTCAAGGCCGACAAAGTCGTGATCTCAGATCGCTTCTCCGATGCCACGACGGTCTATCAGGGCTATGCCAGGGGACTTGATCTGAACTGGATTGAACGTCTGAATGACATGGTCGTGGGCGGCCTGAAACCGGATCTCACCCTGATTCTCGATCTTCCGGTCGAACTGGGATTGAGGCGGGCGTGGGAACGCATCGAAAATCAAGCAGGAGCCCTTCGTGAAGATCGTTTTGAAAAGGAGACATTGGCCTTTCACGAAAAGGTTCGACAGGGATATCTGGCCCTGGCCGGACTTGAACCGGAGCGCTTCCGAATCATTGATGCATCTGGAGACCCGGACCCGATCCACGAAAATATCGTTGAGGTTGTCACCCGTGTGTTGCACACCGAGCAATCCTGAGCCCCGTTGGTTTTTTCCCTTCGCTCTGATCCTCGCTCTGCTCTGGATGGGGACGGGCACTGTGTTTGCCGTGCCCCGAAACGACCCCGGCCCTGTAGAAGTCAGTGCCTATCTTTCTCATCAGACAATCCATCCGGGCCAATCTTTCCGCATTGCGGTGGTGGCCGAGATCAAACCAGGATTTCATATCAACAGCCATCAGCCCACAGAAGGATTTCTGGTCCCTACCACAGTCGAATTCGACACGTCGGATACCCTGGTTTTCAGTGCAATCAGTTACCCGAGGCCACAACTAAAATCACTGTCTTTTTCAAACGGCAAACTCGCATTGTACGAAGGCGAGGTATCATTCCTGGCCCAGGGGATGGTAAAGCAAAATACTCCCAAAAGCGCCCTGAGCGTCTCGGGTACGTTGAGGTTCCAGGCATGTGACGACAAGGCCTGCTTGATGCCCCAACAGGTGACATTTTCCGTCCCATTAAAGGTGGTGGAAACAACAGAGCCTGTGGTCTTGACTGCAAGCCCGGTTTTTCAGCAAAACACGACTCTCTCTTCCCAGGAAAAGCGAGCTGAGACCCTTCTCAAGCAGGGTCTCGTCTATGCGGTGGTGGCTTTTTTTGTGTTCGGACTCGCCTTGAACCTGACTCCATGTGTCTATCCGGTCATCCCCATGACCGTGGCCTTTTTCAGCAGCCAAGGCGGCGAAAAAAAACGGAAGACCTTTGTCCTTGGGCTCTATTATGTCTTCGGTATCGCTGTGGTATTTTCCATCCTGGGACTCATCTCGGGCCTGGCCGGAAGGCAATGGGGATTCCTGTTTCAAAATCCCTGGTTCGTCATTGGAATCACAGTGATCATTTTGGCCATGGCTGCTTCCATGTTCGGGGCTTTTGAGATCCGGGTGCCAGCTGTCTTGATGCAATACGGTGGAAAATCCCGTGCCGGGGCGATTGGGGCGCTTGTCATGGGGCTTACCGTAGGCGCGGTGATCGCCCCATGTGCCGCAGGGATCATTGTCGGACTCATCGGCCTGGTGGCCAAATCAGGTATGGTCGCCAAGGCAACGTTGCTGTTTTTTGTGATGGGCCTGGGCCTGGGCCTGCCCTACCTGCTTCTCGCCATATTTTCCGGTCTATTGAGCCGCCTGCCCAAATCCGGCATGTGGATGGTGTGGGTCAGAAAGCTGCTGGGCTTCCTGTTGATCGGCGTCGCGTTGAGCTTCCTTGTGCCCCAGGGCGAGCAGGTTCCTGATCAGCAAGGATTTTATCTGGGCGTTCTGGCCATGTTCGCCGGCGTGTTTTTGGGATTTCTCGACTCTGCCGAAGGTTTCGGACAAGGCTTCAAGAGAATCCGGGCGGTTTTTGGCGCATTGTTGATCCTCACAGGCATCCTTTTCGTGCACCAATCCCTTCGTGCGCAAACGATGCCCATTGACTGGATCTCCTACGCCGGGGAGTCGCTCGAAGACCTGCACAGGGGAAAGAAACCCGTTTTGATCGATTTCTATGCGGACTGGTGTGCTGCGTGCAGGGCGCTCGACCGCAAGACCTTTGCAGACGCGCGGGTGGCGACACTGGCGAAAAACTTTGTCATGGTCCGCACGGACCTGAGCCGATACAATTCCGCCGGCGAGGCCTTGCGGAAAAGGTTCAACGTATCCGGGCTGCCCACCGTGGTCATTATCCGGGCGGACGGAACGCTCGCACAGGACTTGAGAACCGTCGGATTTGTGGGGGCTTCGGACATGGTCAAACGCATGAAAGCAGCACTCGCCGACCGTTCCCGTGGGGCGTCCCCGGCCCATTGATAAGCCTGGTGGCGGTTCGTTGGGAAGCACCGCCCGGTGATCTGTTACCAGGGCATATTTGGTAAGCATTTCAATATGAACACGACTATCCAGGATATCGGCGAAGCGGCCATCATCAATCGTATCAGAAAAAAGGCAGCCCGGGATCTGCCCTCCTTTGTAACGCTTGGTATCGGTGATGACTGTGCCGTCATTGAGACCACCGGCGATGACGTAGTGCTGGTCACCACGGATACCCTGGTGGAAGGCGTTCATTTTACGTTTAGAATCATGCCGTTTGAGGCAATCGGTTGGAAATCTCTGGCGGTGAATGTCAGCGACATCGCGGCCATGGGTGCGGTACCCACCGCAGCCGTACTGAGCCTGGGCCTGCCCAAGGACCTGGATGCAACCTTTGTTGATGCGTTTCTGGACGGTTTTGACGCCCTTGCCCAAAAGGCTGGCGTGGTCCTTGCCGGTGGAGATACGGTCGAAAGCCCCCATGCAACGGTCATCACCGTGACCTTGCTGGGACGATGCGCCAAAAGCCGTATCGTCCGCCGCTCAGGGGCACAACCCGGAGACGACAGCTGGGTGACGGGCCCCCTGGGAAACGCCGCGGCCGGGTTGTTCTTGTTGTCAACCCGGCCACCCGAAGATTGGCACGACTACGAAACCCTTGTCAATGCCCACCGCCGGCCCGCGCCCCGCCATCCCCTGGGCCGGGCCCTGGCCGAAGAGGCCCTGGCAAGCGCCATGATCGACCTGTCCGACGGCATCGCCACGGACCTAGGTCACATTTGCCGGGAAAGTCATACAGGCGCGCTCATGCAGGCCAGCGCCCTGCCCTTGTCGGACGCCCTGGTGAGACTGGCCCGTCTTGAGGGAAAATCTCCACTGGACTGGGCCCTTTATGGCGGCGAGGACTACGAGCTGCTCTTTACAGCATCCCCCAACCACAAAGCCCACATCAAAGCCCTGACCCAGGCCGAGACCGGCGTTGCGGCCGTCCGGATCGGCACGATCACACCAGGCACCACCGTGCGGATCCAAACCGAAACCGGCATCAAGCCCTTGAATAGCACGGGCTACCAACATTTTGCATAGCCATGCCGCACGCGTCGGTCCAATGAGAATCAGCGGCCGCTTTTTTGTCTCTGGCCAATTTGTGACAAAAATGTGACATAATTGCCCTGTGTTCTTGACGCAGCCCCTTTACCGTGACCCAATTGTCGCGCCTGAGCCGGCTTGTGTTGTCTTTGGAAATGGGAAAAGGCGTATCAAGACAAAACCGACAAACTTTTTGAAAAGGAGGGTACAACATGGGGAAAAGGGTTGTAAGAGGGGCCCAGATTTCAAAGGTCTCGATGGTTGGACTGGCCGTCGGTTTTTTGTGCCTGCTGTTTGTCAATACGTGGACCTGCCGTATGGTGCACGCCGGCACGGATACCGGTCGTGACCCCCTGATTGACGTGTTGATCAAGAAAGGGATCCTGACCGAGCAGGAAGCTGAAGACATTAGAAAAGAAGTGAAGGCCATGGAAAAACAGCAGGAAGAGGCTTTGGTCAAAAAGATCAAAAACGAAAAACCCGTGCTGCCGGAAGCCCTAAAAGGCTTCAGGGTGGAAGTCCTGGCCTATCTGGACTATTCGAACGGCAAGGAGGCGGAATCCGGCGATACGGAGTCCAGCTTTAATAAGTTCAGGCTGACACGGGGATATTTGACCGTGAAAAAAGAAATTCGTCCCTGGATCCGGGCGCGCATGACCATTGACACACACCAGGACACCGACGGCGATTATAAAGAACGCCTGAAGTATCTCTATGCGGAACTCAGGCCCCCGGATCTCGGATTCCTGACCGGGATAAAGAGTGAAATCGGGCTGGGACATATCCCCTGGCTGGACTTTGAAGAACACGTCAATCCTTATCGGTGCCAGGGCACCATGGCCATTGAGCGCGCCGGCACCTTCAACTCGGCAGACACCGGGGTCAGCCTCCGCGGCGATTTCGGGGGAAAGCTTAAAGACGCCAAGGAGCGTACCGGCAATCACCACTATGACGGGCTGTACGGCAGCTGGCACATCGGGGTCTATAACGGACCGGGTTACCACACAAAGGAACAAAACAACAACAAGGTAATCGAAGGCCGCCTGACGTGGCGTCCGATGCCGGAGATCCTTCCGGGCCTTCAGCTCAGCTATTTGGGCGTGTTCGGCGAAGGCAACACACAGGCTTCCAATGGCGACTATCCCGATTATTCGGTAAATCTGGCAATGCTCAGCTTTGAACATCCACGGGCGATTTTAACAGCCCAGTATTTTCAAACACAGGGAAACGCGAAGGGGACCTGGGTGGATTCAAACGGCAATGCCTTGGATACGGTCGGATATTCTTTTTTCGGAAAGGTTACGCCTCCGGTTCTGGACGAAAAATTATCCCTGTTCGGCCGGTATGACCACTTCGATCAGGACGACGACGGAACAATCGGAAATAACGCCGATTATGATATGTATATCGCCGGTCTGGCTTATGACTTCTACAGGGGCAACCTGGTGCTCGTCTCTTTTGAGACCACGGACTACGGCCCCGACGCTGGACAGAAGGGGTCGGGGCCGACTGCGAACAACGCTCTCGGAGATGATCACAAGGTGCAGGCGGTTTTGCAAATCAAATTCTAGGCGATCCGGCGGTCGCTCATTGACCCTTTTTCCTTGACGCCGACCGCACGGCTTTCCTAGAATCCTTCCTCAATGTTTGGATAAGGGGCCCCGGCGAGACGGCAAAACGCAGGTCCATCACCTGTGGCACCTTATTATAACAACGACGGAAGCCTATAGCCCCGCATGTTGAAGGTCGATGCAACGACACTGATTCCTCAGGAGGACACGGTATGGATTGTATTTTTTGCAAAATCGTCCATGGAGACATCCCCTGTGTGAGGGTCTTTGAAGACGAGCGCGTCCTGGCCTTTATGGATATCAACCCTATCAATGAGGGCCACGTTCTGGTTATACCGAAGGCTCATGCGGCCACGATTCTTGAAATCGAGGCAGCTGATTTTGCAGCGGTTGCGGCAGCGACCCACAAGATCGCAGCCGCAGTCCAGGAAGCGCTTCATCCCGATGGCATCAATTTGCTTCAACTCAACGGCAAGGCCGCCAACCAGGTCGTGCCCCATCTCCACGTCCATATTGTCCCGAGATGGTTCAAAGATGGGGTAACCATATCGCAGTGGGAGATTGTACCCGGTGATATGAACCGCATCAAGGATGTGGCGGACCGCATTCAAAAAGCACTGCAATAGGCCACCAGGACGGACACGGCACACGGGTTACCCTCTTAAGAAACTCAACTCAAATTGTGACTCACGCATTAAGAACAATACGCGTGTTTTGGGACAAAAAATTTTAAAAGATAATCACGAAAGCACGAAAGATTGAAAGCACGAAATAAAAGAAATTAAGGCTTTCGTGTTTTCGTCCTTTCGTGTTTTCGTGATAAATTTTTTTTTGGTTCCGGTTCGTCCGGGTTGGGAATTAAGGCCGCTCATTTCAGAGTTTCTTTCATAAATGAGTCCGAGGCGAAACCTCGGTATCAGGTGCTAACGTTGCAAAAGCCGAGGATACCGTGTTGAGCAAGTGATATCCGGCATTGATTCCGGACGTGGGTCTGTGGACCGGCCACTTCGGGGCATATTTTTGTCCGAATCAGGAGCCCTTTTTACAGGACACAACGGCAAGCCATGTCTTCAATTCTGGACAGAATCGGCAATACGCCACTCGTTGAGATAAGGCGTCTGAACCCGAACCCCAAGGTCAAGATTTTGGCCAAGGTGGAATACTTCAATCCGGGAGGGTCTGTAAAGGACCGAATCGCCAAGTCCATGATCGAGGCCGCAGAAGCCGACGGCGCCTTGACGCCTGAAAAGACCGTGCTGGAAGCCACCAGTGGCAACACAGGAATCGGGCTGGCCCTGGTATGCGCATTGAAAGGCTACCGCTTGACACTCACCATGTCCGAGGCCGTCAGCACCGAACGGCGTAAGACCCTAAAGGCGCTCGGAGCGGAGCTGCGCTTGACCCCGGCACGTTTGGGCACGGACGGCGCGATCGAAGAAGCTTACCGGTTGGCCAGAGAACACCCCAATGACTATTATCTCACCGACCAGTTCAACAATGAAGCGAACTGGCGCGCCCACTACGAAGGCACTGGGCGTGAAATCTGGGAACAGACCCAGGGTACCATCACCATGCTGGTGGCGACCATGGGAACCACGGGAACACTCATGGGGACCTCAAGGCGATTGAAAGCACTGAATCCCGACATCATCGTGGTCGGGGTTGAGCCTTACCTGGGCCACAAGATCCAGGGCCTCAAGAACATGAAAGAATCCTACACGCCTGAAATTTACGACAAGAATCGATTGGATAAAAAGGTCAACGTGGACGACGACGTGGCCTATGACATGGCCCGCCGCCTTGCCAGAGACGAGGGCCTTTTTGTAGGCATGAGCTCCGGGGCCGCCATGGCAATTGCCTGTGAACAAGTCAAGGCCATGGACGAAGGCGTGGTGGTGGTGATCCTGCCCGACGGCGGAGAGCGCTATTTGAGTACCCCCCTCTTTGCTCCCAGGGAAGAAACAACACTTCAGTTCTATAACACCCTGACCCGCAGCAAG
>JAFDGP010000375.1 GCA_019309245.1 Deltaproteobacteria bacterium
CGTCCCGTCTGTATACTCTGAAACAGGCACCGATACAGGCGGCTGGGGAGAGACGTGGACGTTCATAGTAAATGTCACGGACGAGGACCTCGACAACGTCACTGTGAGCCTTCAGACGAGGAAATACGGAAGCGGCACATGGGTCACACGGAACACAACCGTGGCCGTGACTCCATTAAATGCAACCATCAACATGACGCTTTACTCTCCGACGGTCTTCCAGGATGACCAGGGCATATGGGAATACAGGTTCACAGCATCCGAGAATGCCTGCGAGCATGGCACATGCACAAACACAGACCAGACCGCAGCTGCCAATTTCACTGTGGAGAAGGACAACGTGACAGTCATGATGGTGGACGGCGATGGCGACAGCATATGGAGGTTTGGCACCCAGTCAGTAAACATGAGCCTTTTTGTCTACGACACAGATAGAGACATGGCTGTTGACCCGCCCGGAGCCGGCAAGATATGGTCCACATACAACGGAAGCTTATACAACGACGGATGGGACCTTACGACCAACAATGGCTATCTGAACGTGAGCTTCAATCCCGAATGCAGTGACACGCCTTTCTTTGTGGTCGGTCCCCACAACTGGCTCGGCGGCATTGTGAACGACACATACTATTTTGACAAAAACTCCAGCGTCTATTCGTGGGACCTTTACTCTAATATGGCAGTTGACATTGTCACACCCGACGGGGAGTCTTATGAAAGGGGAGGCAAGGTCAACATAAGCAGCGTCACAGACGAATGCGGCTTCCCTGTGATGAATGCAGACAGCTTCACAGTTCAGGCAAAGAGGAATGCCTGCAGCGGCTCATTCTGCTGGTACACATGCAGCGACAAGAACGAAGGCAGCGGCTGGTACAACTGCTCGTGGCAGACGCAGCCTACATACCCGCCGGCATGGTATGACGCGCGCATCATAATAAACAAGCAGTATTATGCGACTAATGACAGCATAAAGCCGAACGCATTTTACCTTGGCAACACACCGGACCTTTACAATCAGCACATAGACCATTATGAAGGAGGCTGGGGAGAGCAGTATGACTTCTACATGTGCATAGACGACCAGGACCAGAATGAGAACAACATAACTCTGCTCAAGAGCTTCGACACAGAAACATGGTCACTTACCGCCTACCATTCGAGGACGCTGCCGTGGACACCAATATGCTCTGAGCAGTTCCCGCAGTATTTCACAGGGCATATGAACACACAGTTCACATGCCAGGACTACCTCGACGGCCCGCTCGCCTACTTCAAGTTCAACACGACAGATGTTTCCAGCTTCACAGATGAAACCGGGGAATACTACAGCGGCGCTATCCAGACAGCCCAGAACGAGAGCGGGCTCAATTATACCCATTCAGTCAGCGAGAATGCGCCGATGAGCTTCTACAATATCACCATAGAGAACCTCAACGGCTCCACTATATACTACAACCTGACAGTCAACGGCCTTCAGGTGGCGAGCAACCAGAGCATCCCGGCAGGCGCCAACTCAACAACAGACGCAGTTGCGGCAGGCGCATCCTTCACGCTTCCGGGTGACCAGTCCATAAACCTGACAATCATGGATGCATCAGGAAGCGCATCCAATGCCACATATAATGCCTACCTCGAATACTACGCGGGACTCATGGAACTGACGCTGCAGACTGACAACATAACTGCAACAATAGACGACACCAACAGCAGCGATGAAGTCAGGAGAGAGGGAGCGCCTCAGGCCACGCTCACTTTCAGGATTCGGGACGACGACGCTTCAGTGTACCCCACAGGCGCCTCCGGACTCGTCTGGATAAAGCAGCACGGCGACTACTACACAACAGTGCTTATGCACAATGCCACGGTCGCGTCTTCGGGTGTTAACCACACTGAGCCTGTGACAGGCAGCGGAAGCGTCATATACTTCAATGTGACGCTCGAGAACCTCAACGGCTCCACTATATACTACAACCTGACAGTCAACGGAGCGCAGCTGCTGAGCAACCAGAGCGTTGCAGACAGCAGCAATTCAACAACCGATGCTGTCTCTTCGGGCGTCAGCATAACTGTGCCCGGAAACCAGACAGTCAATATCACGGTTATGGACGCCTCGGGACAGCCAGCCAACGCGACATTCAATGCATACCTTCAGTATCTCCCGGGTCTCATAAATCTGTCATGCACAACCACTGCGGGAGGATACTGCCAAGTAACCTACAACCCGACCTGCGAATCCAGGGCCGGCATACAGAAATGGTATGGAGAAACCAATGATGTGTGCTACGAAACAGAATACACCACGACGGACGAGGACCTTACTGTCTACGGTCAGCTTTATGTCACACCGGAAAAGCCGAAAGAAGGTTCAGTGATTAACAGGAACACCACGGTAAACCTTTCGGCTTTTGTAAAAGACGAATGCGGCTCTTATGTCAATGACACGAGCGTCACGTGGTACAACGACATATGGTCTCAGATAGCAGTGGGTTATGACGCCAACTGGTCAGTGCCTTACGACTATCCCCTCGGTCCCGAGACGCTCAGAACAAATACGAGCAGGCAGTATTTCGACGGCAACACGAACACGACAAATGTGCTTGT
>JAFDGP010000037.1 GCA_019309245.1 Deltaproteobacteria bacterium
ATCTCAGCATCCGAGCGTCTTTGTCAAGGCAGCGGCTTCTATTTACAAATTACGACAAGGATGGTAAATAGGGTCAATCCTGTATTTTGTCCCCGGAGAGACGGTATTTTTTCCTTTGGCTGTATATATTTGGCAACCCCAAATCGCAAAGGGGGCCCATGAGAACGCCCGCCCGAATCCTGATCGTGGAAGACCACAGGATCCTCAGAGAAGGGCTGCGATCTTTGCTAACCACCGGCCGTGAGTTCGAGGTCGTTGGGGAGGCGCAGGACGGCTTGGCCGCCATCCGGAGCGTGGAGCGGTGTCACCCCGACCTGGTGTTGATGGACCTGTCGATGCCCAAAATGGACGGCCTGGATGCCATTGGCGAAATCAAGCGGCGGGTTCCGGATATCAAAGTGCTGGTCCTGACCGTTCACAAGGCTGAAGAGTATATCTATCAGTCATTGAGTGCCGGAGCGGATGGATATTTGCTCAAAGATGCCACCTATGATGAACTCAAGATGGCGATTGCAACCGTGCTCGACGGCAAGCCCTATATCAGTCCGTCGATTTCGGGCAAGCTGGTCGAGGCCTTTCTTCAAGGATCGAAATCCGTGCCGGCAGTGCGTTCCGCCGATACCCTGACCACCCGAGAAAGACAGGTCGTAAAACTCATTGCCGAGGGGTATAAGAACAAGGATATTGCCGGGCTGCTGTGTATCAGCATTAAGACCGTGGAAAAGCATCGGGCCAATGTGATGAGAAAACTCGACCTCCACAACGCATCCGCTATTACAGCCTATGCACTGGAACAGGGTATCATCGACACATAACTCTCATAAGGCTCTTGAAGAACACGCTGGCCACACTACATTGGCCACGAAGCACGAATGGTCGTACCCGAGCCGGGAGCCGACTCCAGGACGAACCGCCCCCCGGAAAGCTCGGTCCTTTCTTTCATGCTCGCCACACCAAAGCCCTGTTGGAACTCCTTGGAATTCGGGTAGTTATCCGGATCAAAGCCTGTGCCGTCATCTTTGATCATGAATTCCAGCCGTTGTCGCACCTTGCGCATTGAAACCTGTACATGGCGTGCCCGGCTGTGTTTGGAGACATTGTTCATGGCTTCCTGCAGAATTCGGAAAATAATGATCTTCAACTGCTGAGGGATGAGTTTTTCTTCGACTTTGAGCTGCTTTTCAATACGGATGTTCTGATATACCCTTTCGAACTCCCGGCAGAACCAGGAGATGGTCGAATGGATCCCCAGATCGTCCAACAGGGAAGGACGAAGGTCCGTGTGAATCCTGCGTACCTCGTCGGCGGCCTGCTGTATCAAGGGAATCAAGGCATTCAAGGATTCTTTGCTCCCATCGGCATCCTGGTGGTCGATCTGGTTCCGGGCACTTTCTGCTACAAACTTGATTGCCGCCAGAGATTGACCGATACTGTCATGAAGTTCTCCGGCGATTCGTTTCCGCTCGTCTTCCTGCGCACGGAGCAATCGAACGGATAGACGGCGAAGGGCCTCCCGGGATTCCTGTAAAGCCCGTTCAGCCCTTTTCTGGCTAGTTACATCCACCATTGTTGTGCGGATCCCGATGACCTCACCCCGCCCGTTGAATTCCAGTACGTCGTCAATGGACATGTTGATCCGCGAGCCGTCTTTTTTGACATAGACCCTGTGCCCGTGTTTGGGGACCTTCCGGCCGGAAAGCTTTAGGGCGAAACGTTGCCGCGCCTCCTGCCGTTGTTCCGGCAAGATGAAATCAAATATTGGCCGGCCCAACATTTCTTCCCTGGTGTAGCCCAGCATGGCCGCTTCGGTGGCATTGACCCGTGTGATGTTGCCCCGGCTATCCAGGGTATGATAGGCGACCGGAGCGTTGTCCCACAATTCCTGATATTGTCGACGGCTTTGTCTTGCTGCCTCCTGCGCTTGTTTGCGGTGTGCGATTTCCGCCTTCAGCGCCCTGTTTGCATAAAGCAGCTCCTTGGTGCGTTCGGCCACCCGCTTTTCCTGGTTGTCATACGCGCGCTTAAGGGCTTCCCGGGCCTGTTGACGATCCGTGATGTCTCGAACGATTCCGGTAAAAAAAACGCCTTTTGAGGCAGTCCACATGGCAAGCGACAGTTCTACAGGAAACTCGGTACCGTCTTTTCGTAGCCCGACGGTTTCAACCGTCTTTGACAGCAGTTCGAACTTCTGTGTCTCAAGCGCCACGGCCAGACGTTTTCGATGTGGTTTTTTCAAGCGTTCCGGAATGATCCTGGTGAGTGGTTTTCCCAGGATCTCGTTCCGGGTAAATCCAAAAAGGACCTCTGCGCCGCGGTTCCACAGCACGATGTGACCCAGATGATCAATGGAGATGATCGCATCACGAGCGGTCTCTACAATTGAGCGGAAAAGCTGTTCTCTTTTCTCCAGGTTGTTTTCCCGACCGGTTTCATCCGGGATCGCCACATAGCCTGCAGTCGCGCCAATTAAGGCCTTGCAGGCGTCAAAAATCACCCGCACTGCACCATCAAATTTCCGGTATCTCAGCACGGCGCGCACGCTGTCAAGCAGGACGGGCACCCGGCGTTTGTTGAATGCTTCGTGCTTTTGGCTTTCATGTGCGGTCATGGAGCGGCCTCATGTTATTGAACACGGGGAGGTCGCCGGGTCCAGGTGCCCGGTAACAGGGATGATACACCAATCCTGCTCAGGATTCCAGATGTCGCGCCGGGTTTGGGTGGTTGGAGACGTTTTTGGCGCCGTTATGGCGCGCCCTTTCGATCCTGAAAAATGGATTTGACGAGTGCGGCGACAGCTGCAGGGTTGAGCGTTCCCTTGATTACGAAGTCATCTGCGCCGCTGGCGAATGCGGCCTCCCGGTATTCAGGCAGGTTGTAGTCGGTCAGGAGCACGACCGCGGTTTCCGGATGGCTTTGTTTTATCATTTTCGTAAGTTCGAGTCCGTTTTTTTCAGGCAGTCGGATATCCATAAAGATCAGATCCGGTGTAAACCACTGGATTTTCGCCAGAGCCTCAACGCCGTCCCCCGCTTCTTCAACGGACATAGCTGGAAACAGTTCTATCAGGACCTTTTTGAAGGTCTTACGGAACGTGACGTTGTCTTCAACAAGAAGTATCTTCAATGTGGATACCCGTAGCCTTAAAAAAGCCCCTGGTGGATTGTGGGCTCCAAGTCTTATTCCGCTGGGTCTTGTTAGTGACGTCCATTGTACGGCAGGCTCGCATTTGAGCGTTACTCCAAGATCTCTGGGCACGGCTCTGAGCAGCCCATTTCCGAATTCAGATTAAAGATATTCTTTCTGCGGGCCTTTGTCCAAACCCGACAACCCGAAATCCACATGATCGGTCTATGTGGAACGACTTCGGCCTCCTTTTTTGTATAACCGGTGCCGAGGATGCGCGTAAATAGGGTGAACTATGTAATTGGGGGGCGAATAGACAGTATTTCTGGTGCCTGGTGTGTTGTTTCCGGTCTTAAACGGAGAGCGTTGCTCAATCCCCTGCCGGGCCTTCCCTCAAGGCGACCCAGGCCGAGCCTTGCGTCTGCCTAAGGCGGAATCGGCATATTCGCCTTTTGGAAAATGACCCGACTCCCGAGAGGCTGGGCGTCGTGCAAAATGTCGCCCTGTAAGCGAGCGCAACGAATTTTGCAAAGGCCTCGAACGCAGGATCAGCGCGATGTCCTTTGCTTTGTCGACGGCCGGAGATACGTCTCTACGCGGAGGCCCTTGCCGTCTGTGGTCAAGGTAACAGCGCCGGTTTGGTCTGTTCGAAAAATGTGACACCCAAAGGCGTGGAGCCGGTCGACCACTGCAGGTGCGGGAAGTCTCAAGGGGTTGTTCTTGCCGACTGAAATGACGGCGACCCTGGGACGTGCGGCCGCCAGAAACCGGGGAATGCTGGAGGTTGCACTGCCGTGATGCGGCACCACAAGGACATCACAGGTGAGGCGATCGGCTTGCAGGTCGACCAGTTCGTTCTCCGCTTCGGCCTCGATGTCGCCGGGAAGGACAAAGCGGATGTCGCCGAAACTGACCTTTAGCACCACGGCGTTGTTGTTGATGGTGCGCCACGGTTCGCGCTTCTTCCGGCTGGCGAGATCGGGTGGCGGATAGAGCACCTCAAATCGCACACCCCCAAGGGTGGTCGGAGGCTCCTGGTTGCTGCAGTACACCACGTTTATCCGTTTCTGCGTGGCTAAGTGGATCAATTCGCGGAAGGTGTCTGTTGGACCGATATCCTGATTAATCCACAGCTGTCGGACATGGAAATGTCGGGCCAAAAAGACAAGCCCGTTCAGATGGTCCGGATGAGGGTGGGAAAGAACGAGGGTGTCTATCGTGGAGATCTTTTTTCTCCACAAGAAAGGGGCCACAACCCGACGGCCCACATCAAAGCGATTCTTATAAAAACCACCGCCATCCACCATTACGCACGAGCCATCAGGCAGTTCGAGAAGCACCGCCTGTCCCTGACCAACATCCACAACGGTCACCCGCAGCTGGTTGTGATGAACCCGTTCGTGCATCCAGTAAGTGATATCCGCCACGCTCGCGATCACGAGAATCGCGAGCATGCCCCTGGCTGTCCTGGAGGTTTTCAGGTTCAAGAGTGACCATACCAGGCCGTAATAAAGGACAATCTCCAGCCACGAAGGGGTTACCGTCTTTACAGCAGCCCACGGCAGGGCGGCAACCAGATCGGTGACCTTCAGGGTGGCCTGTACAACCCCAAGCGCCCCCTTGAGCAGGATCGCTGCCAGACCGGGGCTGATTAGAACCACCCCAACGGCCACGAGGCCCAAAGGAATCGCAATAAAACCGATCAGAGGCACCATCACCGCATTGGTTACTGGGGCGACCAGGCTGGCCTCGTTGAAATAATAAAGTCCCAGTGGCAGGGTGCCCACGACGGCCGCGGTCGAGATGATCAGGGACAGGAGCGCATTTTCGAGACATTTGCGGGCCAGACTTGATGCGCTTGGGGTTTGAAAGTGCTTCCCGACGACCACAAGGATGGAACACACCGCTGCAAAGGAGAGCTGGAAAGAGACCTCAAACAGGGCCGCAGGTCGGGCAATCAGGATTAACATGGCAGCCACCACCAATGTGTTGATGGTATCGTGTTCCCGGGACAGCCCAACGGCCAGTAAGTAGACCATAGCCATGATCACGGCTCGTTGGGTGGATGGGGACATGCCCGCCACGAATCCATAGAAAAGCACCGGCCCGGCACTCAACGCCGCCGCGGCTCGAGAACCCCAGCCGGTCATAAGAGCCGTTTCGGACAATCCCAGCAACAGCCTAAAGAAAAAAAACGCAAACGAAGCCGCCAGCCCGATATGCAGCCCGGAGATGGCCAGCAGGTGCGCGCAACCGGCGCGGCTGAGCATATCCCGGGTGTATTGCGAAATCCCGCTTCGGTCGCCGATGATCAGGGCCCTGAGTACTGCCCGGGCATCCCGGGGCGCAATCCGATCCAGGAGATCCGACATGGCGTCTCTGGCGCAATCGATGGGACCACTCCGGGTTGCCGATCCGGTTGCGGGCAGCCTGACCACAAGGGCCTTTCTCGGGACGAATACGGTTGCGACGACCCCACGCAATGCCATATAACGCCTGTAATCGAACCCACCGGGGTTATTGAAGTTCCAAATTTCCCTGAGCCGGCCGATACAGGCGATACCGGACCGATCTCGCACCCAGCCCACCCTGGCGGGCACGGTTACGCGGATGGCGCCCGTTACAGACAGAGTGTTTGCGTCCCGGGTCAGCGATTCTACGGATAAGGTGAAACAGGTCCGATCGACGAATCGCTGTGGCAGGCCCTTGACTGTCCCTGCGATATGCCACGGACGGTCGTCTATGAAATGGATGACATGATGCGGAGGGTATGAAAGGCCCGTGGAGGACTGAAGGTTCCACAATCCCAGTACAAAGAACAGAACAAGTGGCAGGAAACGTGCCGGTCGTCTGCGGAGTGTTACTGCCACGCAGGTCAGCCACGTGGTGATCAGCGCTCCGAGGGTGCCGGACATGTCCGGGGCATAATACCCCATAGCAATGCCGGCCATCATCGAAAACAATACCGGCATCAAGGGCCTTGAGATTCCTGTTTGATTTTTCCGAGGCCCCCTGCGTAACGCTTCTTCTTTCCCCGGGTTTGTTGTTTTCATCTCTTGCGGCCACAGGTAGCCGTTGTCAGCCGGCGGAACAGCGGCCCATGTTTGTTACTATGTGCCCACGATTACGGCGGGAAGGCGGGAAACAGCCTTGTGTTCTGTTAAACAGTTCGCCGACACGACGGTCGACGTTGCATTATTTCCAGTCAAAAAACGAGAGCCTTGCATAACGCCTTGCTGCCCATCGGGAAAAGCAACGCGTTATGCAATAAAGGTCTCAAAGTGGGTTGCACCACAATGCCCTTGATCGTTCCAAGTGGTTTACGGGGACTCGCGGGTTCGCCACAGGCGGGCGCCGAGGGCGGCCAGTTTTTTTTCAATGGCCTCATAGCCTCTGTCAATGTGGTATACACGCGAAATCTCCGTAAGCCCTCGGGCGGCGAGCCCTGCCAAAATGAGCGACGCGCTTGCCCTTAAATCTGTCGCCATGACCGGCGCGCCTGTCAGGGGGCGTCCTCCCTGAACCACGGCTGTGTTGCCCGAGACCTTGATCTCGGCGCCCATACGCCGGAGTTCGCAAACGTGGATGAATCGATTTTCGAATATCGTCTCTGAAATGACGCTCAAGCCGTCGGCCAGACACATGAGGACCATAAACTGGGCTTGCATGTCCGTGGGAAACCCCGGATAGGGGAGTGTTTTCACATCAACACTGGAAATACCGTTGCCGGCGACTACATGCAGACCTTTGGGATCGATTTCCACCTTCACGCCCGCTTGTCGCACCTTGTGGATTACGGCCTCCAAGTGCTTTGGTTTACATCCTGTGATCAACACATCGCCTCCGGTGACGGCAGCGGCAATCATGAAGGTGCCGGTTTCAATACGGTCGGGAATAATGTCCACGGTGACAGGGGTCAGGGCCTTGGCTCCGGAGATGACGATCTCCGGGGTCCCGGCGCCGGTGATCCGGGCTCCCATCCGGGTCAAGGTCTCAGCCAAAGCGACCACTTCGGGCTCACGCGCAGCGTTTTTCAGGGTGGTTGTTCCTTCAGCCAGGGCGGCGGCCATCATGAGGTTTTCTGTTCCGGTCACGGTTGGAATGTCGAAATATATACAAGCTCCTTTTAAGCGATCGGCCTGCGCGTCAATATAGCCGTGCTCCAGCCTGATATCGGCACCCATGTGTTTAAGGCCCTTGAGGTGAAGATTCACCGGCCGGGCGCCGATGGCACACCCTCCGGGCAAAGAGACCCTGGCTTTACCAAGGCGCGCCAGCAACGGCCCCAAGACCAGCACCGACGCTCGCATTGTCTTGACCAGATTGTAAGGGGCCTCGTGGTTTTTGATCGAGGCGCCGTCCACCTCCACCACGTCCCCGTTTGTGTGTACGTGCACCCCGAGGTTTTTCAAAAGCGCCATGACGGTCCTGATGTCACGCAGGTCCGGGACATTGCGGTAGACACTACACCCGTCAGCCAGAATCCCGGAAATCAATATGGGCAGGGCCGCGTTTTTCGCCCCACTGATGGCCACGGTGCCTTCCAACCGCCGCCCTCCCTCCACCACGATTTTTTCCATGTGTGACCAGACTCCCGTGTTGGTGGTCGACAAGCCCCGAGTTGGCCGTTAAATATGCCACTCCGGTTCTGATAAATAACTCTTTTGTGCTCAACATCGTGAACGCGCAGCCATTTTAGAGGGCCGGTTTGGGCAAAAAAAACAAAACAGCCCACAGCAATCCCGATGTTCATCCAATCAGATATAAGGATGTGCGGCGATGGTCAAGTGCCTTGCTCCGGTGGAGGGCTGTAACTGAGGGAAGGCCAGTTTTTGGACTTACAAAGTTGTTGACACCGAATGTTCAACCCATCACACTTACAAACATGATCTCAGCGCCTTGCAGTTGCCAGTATACCAAGATGATCTTGGATTACGTTCGGGCCAGAAACCCGGAAAGTCTGCCCATGCTCTGGGCCTTTCTGCGGAAAAGAGGACCCGATACAGCCGACCCGGAAGCCTTTTTTACGGACCCACACAACCGGATCGATATACCGCTTTTTGAAGATTTTTTAACTCAGGCCAAACGGGCCACCTCCGATGATATGGTGGCCTATAAAGCGGCCCTGGCCGGTCCGGCCAAAGGTGGCGCACGCCCTTTTCTAATGCGGTATTTTTCTCTGGGATTCGGACTCAAGCGGGTGTTTCGAAAGACCCTGGAACACAATCGGATTCCGGGCGGCGGACAGGCCGACATTGTTTCCGCCTCAAAGACCCATGCCGTTATTCGCCTGCATTGGCCCAGAAACCGCTCTTTGCCTGCAGATTTTTGTTTGTTGATGAAAGGAACCCTCCAGGCCGTCCCAACACGCTTCGCGCTGGGGCTTGCCAGGCTGTGGGAACGCACGTGTTTTTTTAAGGGCGACTCTTGTTGTGAATACGAGATGTGGTGGGATAAACAGGCCATCAAGAGGCCGGTTGTGCTCGGGGCGATACCGGCTGAGTCTGGCCGAAAGGTTGTTGAGTGGCCCACGCAAAAACCGGGTGACTGCCGGGACCCCTCCGGGGGGCCTAGGCCAAGGCCTGCCGCGGATACTCGCGCCGAGCCGGCGCAGCGTGTAGGTACGGAAAATGCCGGGGCACCGGCTCGCACGAACCGGGGTGCCCGGTCCGGGGGTGAACAAGGGCCTAAACCGACGCCGCGGCGCCCGGAAAGGCACGGCCCCCAGGATACCAGGGTCGAAAAGAGATCGACTACGGTCTTATTGGCGGATCATCCCATGTTGATTGATGTTGACCGGCAGATGCTCCAGGCCCTGGGGTATCGGGTCCGGGTTGCCGGTTCAGGCCGTGAAGCCCTCGAGGTATACGACCAGCACCGAGATGAGATCAACCTGGCCATTGTGGATACCGGCATGCCGGACATGGATGGTCCTACCCTGTGTGGGCGACTTCGTGCAATCAATCCCGAGATCAGGGTCCTGTTCTTGAGCGCGGGCAGTGCTCACGACCGGATGCCGATGAACATGACTAAAGATCGCGACGGCGTTATTGCCAAGCCGTTTTCATTGGAGTGTTTGTCTGCAGCCATTGGAAGATTGCTGAAGGGAAATGGCCACAACGGATAGAGAGTGTCGCGAAAGAAAGCGCCGTCTGGTTCAACGGCTCCATGAACTCGGGTCCGTGGTGGTGGCATTTTCGGGCGGGGTGGACAGCACGTTTTTGCTTGCTGTTGCCCAGGAGGTGCTGTCAGACAAGGCCGTGGCGGTAACGGCGGTGTCTGCTATTTATCCGGCACGGGAACTGGATACGGCCAAAGGTTTCACCCGGGCACGGGGCATCCGCCACGTGCTGTTTCGTTCGGAAGAATTGGAGCTGCCTGAGTTTGTGCGCAATGGGCCGAAACGATGTTACCATTGTAGAAAATCGTTTTTCCAACAAGTGACTAAGATTGCCGAGGATCACGCAATCGCCTGCGTGGCCCATGGGGTCAATGTAGACGATCTGGCAGACTATCGACCGGGGCTCGGGGCTGCCGAAGAGCTGTCCATCAAGGCGCCGCTGGTAGATGCGGGCTTGCGCAAGTCACAGATTCGCACCTTGGCCAAAGAGATGGGCCTGGGCGTATGGGACAAGGCGTCCATGGCGTGTTTGGCATCCAGGATTCCATATGGCAGCCCGGTGACGCTGGACAAGTTGAAGGCCATCGAGGACGCGGAACGCTTTCTCCTGGACCATGGGATCAGGCAATGTCGGGTCAGGCACCACGGTCCTGTGGCCAGAATCGAATCGGATGCGTCCGGTATGCGGGCCTTGCTGGAGCCAGATTTCAGGCAGGTCGTGGTTGGCAAATTCAAAGACTTGGGGTTTTTGCATGTGGCCATGGATCTGGAAGGATATGTGCCTGGGAGCATGAACCGGGAGTTAAAAGAGAGATAGGGGAAAAACACGATGGCAAAGGTGTTTTTGCAAAATGCTTTCAAGGGTTTTACCCTGGATCAGGACAAGGTGCTTCCACCAGAAGAAACCGTGCGCCGGTTTCGGGAAAGACTTAAGGCCGTGGATCTGGATATCTTGGAAAGAACGGTCAGAATCGACAACGGCAGACTGGACATTCCCGTGTATTTCAGCGTGTGTGGTCGGGATGCCAGGAAGATCATCGGAACAAAGAAACAAATGGGAAAAGGAGGTACCCCGGAGCAGGCAGAAGCGAGCGCGGTGATGGAGCTTGCCGAGCGTTTTAGTCTTTTTAGTTTTTTCAAGAATCGCGAAAACTTTTTCGTAGATACCTACGAAAAAGTCGCTGACCGGGCTGTTCCTTTTGAAGTGATTGCTCGGTCCGTGCATGGTACCTCAGAGGATCTGAACAACGCCAGACAGGTCTTTTCCAGGTTGCCCCTGCAATGGACGCAGGCCACCAATCTGACCAGACACGAGGAGGTCCTGATTCCCTTCAACTGGTTTTTCGCCATCAACGAGTTCAATGGCCCCTCCGCAGGAAACTGCACGGAGGAGGCCTTGAGTCAGGGCATCTGCGAGGTGGTGGAACGGCACGTGTCCTCCCTGGTCAGCCGTAGCAAGATGAAAACCCCGGCCATCCGGTTGGACTCGGTGACGGACCCGGTCGTTGTGGACATGCTCGGCAAGTATCGAAAAAACGGGGTGCGTCTGTTCGCGTCCGACTTTTCGCTGGATACGGGGATTCCTTCGGTTGGGGTCCTTGCTTACGACCCGGCCACCTTTCCCGACACCAGTGAGATCGTGTGGACGGCCGGAACTACCCCCAACCCACAAAAGGCATTGAGCCGTGCCCTGACCGAGGTGGCTCAATTGTCTGGGGATTTCAATTCCTCGTCAAACTATGTGGCCAGTGGGCTTCCCAAGCTCAAGAGCATTGATGAGGCGGATTTTGTCATGTATCCTGACGAACAGGTAGACATTGCCGCCCTGCCGGATCTTTCCAGCGACAACATCCGGGTGGAAGTCGAGGGGTGCATTGCCGCCCTGGCACGCCTTGGGCTCGATGTGCTTGTCGTGGACGTCACGCATCCGCGCCTTCAAATTCCCGCCTATTACACCATTATTCCCGGAGCCCATTTCAGGGAGCGCGCCGCAGGGACCAGTGTGGGGATGTTTTCGGCAAAGTTGATCACGGAAACGCGGGATCCCAGGCGAGCGTTTGCCGAACTTCGGCATATGGATGCCCTGTTGCCCGGGAAATACTATATCCAGTTTTATCTGGGATCTTGTTCCTTGAAACTGGGTGACCCGGCAGCGGCCACAGCCTTTTTCCAACAGGCCCTGGTGCTGGAGCCGAACCGGGAAGATCGGGCAAGTATATATTCCTATCTGGGTCAGGCCCTGAAGGCCCGGGGACAATACAGCCAGGCCCTGGATGTTCTTGAGCAGGCCCTGGCGTGTGACACAGAACGCACGGATGTTCATAACCTCATGGGATTTTGCTACTTTAAGCTTAAAGAGTACAGAAAGGCAATTCAATGTTTTCAAGAGGTGCTCCGTCTTGACCCCACATCGGCCATCGACTATGCCAACATCGCCGCCAACTACCGAGACCTGGGGGAAACGCAGCTGGCTGTCGCGTATTATGAGCACGCTCTGCATCTGGATCCGTCCATTGATTTTGCCCGTGAGGCCCTGCGCGACCTTCAGGCGGCAGAGACCCAGTAGTGTTGGAGAGCCGGCCCATGAAAGACCGCCTTCATGTCCTATCGACAAGCACCCTTTTCAATGGATTGTCTCCAGGTGAGTTGAACGCCTTGGCCGGCATTGCTCTGGAAAGGTCTTTTGAAAAGGCGGAAAGAGTTTTCTCCGAAGGCGATGAGGCCGCAGGATTCTATGTAGTGGTTCACGGCCAGGTAAAGGTTTTTAAGCTTTCCATTGACGGCAAGGAACAGATTCTGCACATCTTTGGACCCGGAGAGCCTGTCGGCGAAGTACCGGTCTTTTCAGGTCAAAGTTTTCCGGCCCACGCCGAGACGATTTCAAAGGCTCGACTGCTGTTTTTTCCCAAAAAGGCCTTCACCCAACTGATTGCGGCCACCCCCTCTTTGGCCTTGAACATGCTGGCCGTGTTGTCCAGGCGGTTGCGTCAGTTTACCGTTCAGGTGGAACACCTTTCTCTAAAAGAGGTCCCGGGGCGCTTTGCCGGATATGTGCTGTACCTGTCCGGGGTCCATGACGGCGCTGCAGCGTTTGATCTTGATATCTCTAAAGGCCAGCTGGCGAGTGTTCTGGGCACCATCCCCGAAACCCTTTCCCGAATCTTTGCCAAGATGATGAAAAAGGGGCTGATTCAAGTCCAGGGCCGTCGCATTGAAATCCTGGACCGGGCAGGACTAACCGACTTGGCGACTGGACACAGACGGCTTACCTAGCTTCCATCGATTATTGTCGGTTCACGGATGGGTACTGTCTGAATGGCACCGGGTTTACATCACGGGCTGGAAGAGATGATAGGAGTCGAACGGAGGAGGGTTGTTACAGGTCTGTCGGCTCAATGAAGACTTTGTGATCGACCAGCGAGAGGCGGGCGATGTGTCCCTTGACGAACTTTTGCTCTCCAAAAATGTTGGTGAGCCGAAGTTTTCCGTCATCAGGCTCGACCGTGTCCAGGGCTTCCATAAACAGTTCTTCTTTGCCGTCTTTTATCAAGTATGCATTTGCCTCACACATTGGGCCCTCCCGACCATATTGTCCCTGCGTTTTTACCATTCCAGCCAGAGACTTGCGGGACGTGTTTTCAAAGATGCCTCTCCAGTGCTGTGACCGGCTTATTGCTGCCGCAACCGGTCCGGCTCCTCCGAGCCGCGTGACGCAGGCGTCTCGGTGCTGCCGGGTGTTTGGTGATGGTTGTGGCCGTGATCATGATCGTGATTGGCCTTGTGACCTGGGTTATTCAAGAATTCAAACTTCTTATACTTGCTCGCATGCTTGCTGCCGCTACAACACTTACACATCTTAAGACCTCCTTGGCGGCCCTCATTTAAACGCCGCTTGGGTGGATGTTTTGGATTTTCCCTCACTAAACACTCTTATTATAAAAACGGAGCCCATTTGTGTCAAACGAAAAACGGGGATCCGTCTCATTGACTGGATCCGGGATTTTGGGGTTGCCTTGCTGTCGGCGCCGGACTAGGGTATATTGGCAGCGTAAGGGGTGATGACTGGTTGGGGTGTCCCGGGAAAGAAACTGCTTTTGGAACAATAAGCTCATCAGGGACCATGTGGTATACCGTACGGGAGCTGTCAGTGTCAGGGCCTGACATTTCGCGAAAAGACCGCCATGGATGATATGCGCCGCCTCGTTGATCAGGTGTTGAAAAACTGTGATATCTCAGACTCGATCCATGCCGGGCTCTATACGGTATGCGGTTTGGCCTTAAGGCTCCGGGATCTCTACAAATGGGAAAAGCAGTTGGCTCCGTGGGAAGATGGGGCTTCCAGTGAAATCCTGGGGTGGAACGAGCAAAAGGAACACACCTGGAATG
>JAFDGP010000376.1 GCA_019309245.1 Deltaproteobacteria bacterium
CAAATTCTGCCCCGGCAACAAGCGGGTTCCGAGAGCCATACACCCTCTGGTTCCGTGCCTTGTCTACCATGCGAATGTATTCTACCGACCAGGTGCCCACCTCGGCATTATTGGCGATTTTCACATGGGCCCTGTAGACATCTTCGTCCGGGTCATGGGTGCACGAAAAAGGAATGTGCGCCTTTCCGGACGGGCTGCGGAGCCTTCCGCTCACCCGGCTGACCCCTGAAACATCGTCTGAGGCGGTGACGGTGATTTCCAGGGTTTCCCCATAGGCCACGACCCCCGGAGACAGGCTCAGGTCGTCCAGGCTGGGAGGCTCGCTGTCGGAATTTCCTGCAAACACGCGGACCGTGGCTTTTTCAAAAAACGCATCCTCGTTGTTCCGATAATAGGTCTTGGCATTTTTGGCCTGGTCTTCCGCCCGAAGGTAGTACAGAGACCAAAGACCGGACTCGGCGTCTTTGGGCATGGTGGCATAACCGGAAAAGATCTGCTCTTGGGCGGTCGCTGTGCACGCGATTGAAAAACGGGCATTTCCAGACGGGCTGATCAAGGCGCCATGAATCCTGGCGACTCCGGACTTGTCGTCGAGTGCCTGGATGACGAGATGGACCTTTTCCCCGCCCCGGACCTCCTCGGGTTCCACTCTCACATCCAGGATCATGGGTGGGGTGTTGTCGGAGTCCGCCGCTGTGACCTGAAAATGTGCGGCCTGCAAGATAGAGGCCTTCTCGGAATAGGTCCTCAGGTTGCGGGCGTTGTCGGTCAGGCGCAGGCTGGCGATGGACCAGGCCCCTGTTTCCGCCCTGTCGGGTATTTCAAGCACGCCTACAAACTGCCCATTGTCTTGCGATTTCTGGCAAGAAAACGACAGTGAGGCGACACCGGAAGGACTCTTTGCCCTGCCGGCCACTGCGTCCACACCGGACAGGTTGTCCGTGGCCTGTACAAAGACCAGCACATTGGTTCCGGCCGGCGCGGTGGGCGGATCGAACCACAGGGCGGACAACACGGGAGGCTCGGCGTCAGAGTATTCGGGCTGGGTTGACGAGGCGTCTGTCTTGTTTGTCCTGTACGTTGCTTCGGGTTGCCCCGGGTGTGGCGCCCGGCTCATCGGCTCGCCGGGCCTTGTCACCACAGACGGACTTGGTTGCGGTTTCAGGCGTTTTTGCGTCACAGGCACAGGCAAGGCTTCAGGCGCGCTTTCGCCACCGGTCGGATGGGATGGAGACGGCCCCTCGGTCTGGCTTGGCATCTGTTTTCGGACGGCCGCCGGTGGCGTTTCGGGCGGTGCGGGTGGACGATGACCGCCGAAACGAAAATAGGCGATCAGTCCGATTAAGGCGGCAAGCACTACCAGAAGCACACGATCCAGGATCTTTTTCCACGGGCCGGAACCCCGTTTGGGCCTTTGGGCTAGTCTTTGTGGCGACTTGTTCATTCTCAGGGCCTGGTGTTCTGCGGGGCCGGTACAAACCCGGGGAATCGGGCGGCGATCCATAGCAACAAGAGCAGTCCGGGCACGGCGGCCGCCGTGGTTATACCAAAAAAGCTTACCCAGTTCATATGATCCGCCAGCCATCCGCCGGAAGACGACAGCAGGGTTCGTCCGAAGGCCATGAACGATGTCAGCAGGGCGTACTGGGTGGCCGTATAGGCCACGTTACACAGGCTCGACAGGTAGGCGACAAAAGCCGCGGTTCCCATCCCGCCGCTCAGGTTTTCGATGGCGATCGTGGCGCCGAGTATTGTCGTGTCGTTACCGACCATTGCCAGCAGGACAAACATCAGGTTGGACAGCATTTGCAGGACGCCGCAGACCAGCAAGCTTTTTAAAATGCCCATGCGGTCTACCACCAGGCCACCGATGATGCCACCGATGATGGTGGCGGCCAGTCCGAAGATCTTGCTGAAGTTGGCGATCTGGATCTTGGTAAAGCCCAGCTCTACGTAAAACGGGTTTCCCATCACCCCGGCCAGGGCATCTCCGAACTTGTAGAGCAGGATAAACAGCAGGACCCACAGCCACCCCCGGCGCCCCATAAACTCGGCAAAGGGACTGACCACTGCCCCGTAAAGCCATGCCGTGATCCGGGCGGTCTGGTCCCGCAGGTCGGGTCGGCTTGCCAGATAGCGGGCGATTCGCCCCTGCTCCGTCAGCGCCTCACGGCTGATTCGCACATCCGGCTCCGGGTTTACAATAACGGCTATAATCCCGACCAGCATGAAGGCCGCCATCACGCAATAGGAGACAAACCATCCCACGTAGGTGGCCAGATACAAGGCGCCGGCACCGGATATCAACATGCCCACGCGGTAGCCCAGCACAATTGTTGCCGCACCGGCGCCGTATTGGTGCTCTTCTAGGATTTCCACCCGGTAGGCGTCGATCACGATGTCCTGGGTGGCCGACCAGAAAGCCACGGTCAGGGCCAGGAGCGCAGTGATGGCGGGATGGGTTTCCGGGTGGGTGGCTCCCAGGCCTGCAATGCCGGCGATCAGGGCCAATTGGGTAAGGATCGCCCAGCCACGCCGCCGGCCCCATCGGCGTGTAAAATAGG
>JAFDGP010000377.1 GCA_019309245.1 Deltaproteobacteria bacterium
ACCAACCAAGGTAGGAGAGTAGTGGCCGCCATGCCCCCCCGATTACTCCCTACGAAATTGTACCACGCAGATTAAGAGTTGTCACACCCACCCCGCGATTTTTTTTCCCGCGGGGCATTGCGCTCCCCTTCGCGTGTCAGGGAAACCAAGTGTATCATGCGCAAGCCGGAGTGTCAACCATTTTTTTTAAAAAAAATCCCTGGATGGACATAGACATACCTGCCACCCCTTGCCGGGAAGCCCTGCCGTTTGGAGTGCACGCTCGGCTTCCTTCAAGAAGCTCGGCCCCGTCATTCCGTTCTTGCAGGCCTTGAGTGGCAGGTATGTCTATGACACGTGCCATCCTTAATCCCCCATCAAAAAAAATGAAGTCACCCCGTTGGCTCCCCAGTGGTGGGGATTGTAGAATGGTTCCGGTTTCACCATATCTTCACCAAAATGGTGAACCAAACTACCCAACGAGGTGACAAAGATGTATATTAAACCAAGTGTAGCACAAGGCGCTCTTCCTTTCCAGTACGAAACCGAAAAAACTCAGTCAAACTACACCGGTCTGGCCGGTCTACCATCCTATTTGGAACTATCCGTCGTGTCCGGACTGGCGGATTCCATCAATGAAAACCTGCACACCAAGGTTCAGGGGTGGACGGATCTGCAGGAACTCATGGCGCTCATCATGCTCCACCTGGCCGGCGGTGAGCACGTGGAAGATTTGAATATCCTCCAAGCCGATGACGGTTTCTGCCGGCTGATGCGCAAAGTAGAGACCCATGGCCTTCCGCGTGCTGCCCGCCGCAAACTGGAAAAGCGGTGGCGCAAGGAGCGGCACCGCAGTGTGCCGTCGCCGTCATCGGCCTTCCGGTTTCTGGAGTCGTTTCACGATGCTTCCCAGGAAAAGCTGAGACGCCCGGGAGTGGCCTTTATTCCGGCGCCGAACATTCATCTTCAGGCTCTTCCCTTGATTAACAGTGCCCTGGTTGGTTTTGCGCAAAAGCGCCGGCCGGAGACAGTGGGTACGCTGGACATGGACGCCACCCTGATCGGGACGAGCAAACAGGAAGCCTTGCCATGTTACAAGGGGTACCCGTCCTACCAGCCGATAAACACTTACTGGGTGGAGCAGGACCTGGTCCTGCACACCGAGTTCAGGGACGGGAACGTACCGGCCGGGTTCCAGCAACTGCGGGTGTTCAAGGAAGCACTGGATCTGCTGCCGGAGGGCGTGGAAACAGTGCGGTTGCGTTCGGACACGGCGGGTTACCAGCATGACCTGCTTCGATATTGTGAGATGGGGGAAAACGAGCGATTCGGGCGGATCGAGTTTGCCATTGCTTGTGATGTGACTCCGGAGTTCAAGGAGGCGGTAAAAGAGGTACCCCGAAAAGAGTGGCACAAGATTTACGAAAAAAAGAAGGGCAAGCTTGTCGAGAGCGCCCGGGAGTGGGCCGAAGTATGCTACGTTCCCAACGCGATAGGGCATAGCCTGAACGGGCCGGTGTATCGTTACTTGGCCATCCGGGAGTCTTTGAAACAAGCGGTGCTGCCGGGCATGGAAAGCCAGATGAAGCTGCCGTTTCCCACCATGGAGATGGAAGGCCAGCACTACAAGGTTTTCGGGCTCGTGACCAACATGGACTGGGAGGGAGAGGGGTTGATTCACTGGTCCAACAAACGCTGCGGAAAGTGCGAGGAAGCAAACGGTGTTTTGAAAAATGACCTGGCCGGCGGAAAGCTGCCTTCGGGCAAGTTCGGGGCCAACGCCGCCTGGTGGTGGATCAGTGTCATGGCCGCCAATCTGAATGCCATAATGAAACGGCTGGTGCTGGGAGGATCGTGGGTCAACAAGCGGCTGAAGGCGATCCGGTTCTGGCTCATCAATATCCCGGGGCGGGTGATGGAGCGGTCGAGGCAGTTGTTCATCCGAATAACCGCCGGACATCCGGCGTTTGATTTGCTCCTGATGATACGAAGAAAGCTGGCCGAGTGGGCAGCGATGCCACCCGGCTAACGATATGGCCCAGATAACAAAAAAACGAGGAGGGAAACCGTGGGACCTTAGCGAAGCTCTATTCCAATAAGGTGAAAAATGGAGTGAAAAGTCTCTTCCGGAAGCCTTCCGAGAGCGGGAGACCGAATAAATCCGGTTTGACCACTTCCGAAAATCAATTTCCGAGGCTCTCAAGGAAGGTGTACGTCAACAATTGAAAGTAGGTGGGGGATTTGGGGAAGCACGGCCCGCTTGACAATCATGGGTGGTTCCATATAATCTAAGCCAGTTTAATCGAGTTTGGCCGATTCAGGTTTGCTGAGATCGAAGCAGGGCACAGGCTGCCCTAGTAGCTGAAAGACCGATTTTCGAGACGCCGTTAAGGCCCAAGGCAAATGGAGCTTATGATGGAAGATCGATGGCTCTCGGTGGATGAGATCGTGGCCTATCTCGGTATCAAACGGGATACGGTCTACAAGTGGATTGCCGAAAAACAAATGCCGGCACACAGGATGGGTAGGTTTTGGAAGTTTCGGAAAGAAGAAGTTGATGAATGGGTGAGATCAGGGTGCGAC
>JAFDGP010000378.1 GCA_019309245.1 Deltaproteobacteria bacterium
GAGGTAGAGATAGAGGAAAACGGAAAATCACTGGCTATAAGAACAGAATGTTTAGGGACCTGTGGTAGAGTTTTCCGGGCCGTAGGCGTTGCTATTCCACCAGCCATTCGAAAGCTATAATCTATGTGAAAAAGCAAAAGGTAGTGCCAAGAACTTTTTTAACTATGTTATGTACTTGATATCACTGAATTATTTTTTTGCAACTGTCCAAGATCAGTATTGATAAAACGCCGAGTTTTTTTGTTCGGCAACTGGGAAGTCGTTGGTTTTTCAAGGATTTTTCCAGCGGTCTTGGCGGAAGCATCATTGACCTTGTGGGACATCTGGCACGTTTGTCCGGGGTTGGGGATATCGTCCTCTACCTCGAAGGGTTGGTTGGTGGCCAATGGGCATCTGTTGGGGTTGATGAGACACCTTCGGAAATCAAGCGAGACTATGACGTAGAAGAGCTTTACCATTCATTTCGCCGGGAGGATCCAGATGCCTGCCGGCGTTATCTGATTGGACGCGGGATCGACAAAGACCTGGTAGAGGAATTGATCTCCGAAGGAGAAGTGGTCCACAACCGCCATCATGGGAAGTCTTACTGCTGTTTTGCGGTAAGGAATGCCTCGGGCGATCTTAAGTGCCTGGACAACCACGAGATCGGTGGCAGCGGCAAGTTCGTTCTGGGTCCCAAGTCCCAAGAGTGTGTATAGCCGGGATTGGAAGACCCTGCCCCATGCATCGGAGGCGTTCATAAGCGAAGGTATAATCGATTACCTGAGCATTAAGACACTGGAATGTAACAATATTGCCGGTATTGCGCTGTTGGGCAATCAGCTGATTTTTAATGCGGACCTGTTAGCGGGATGCGGCCGGATTATTTCCGCGTTTGATGGTGATCAAGGCGGTACTGCTGCCTTTGTGGACCTGGTGGAACTGTACCCTGACAAGGAGTTGGGAGAGTATCCTCTGAGGGGACACAAGGATCCCAACGAACTGTTACAGTCTAAGAGCCACTACAGGCGTCTTTCAGCGAAGGAGAAACTTGAGCTTTTCCGGGCCTTTCAGCGCAGTGACAACAAGACGGAGCTTGCGAGGCAATGGGGTCTGGACCGTTCCCACATGTACGCTATTATTCGTGATGTGGAAGAGCTGGTGATTGCGGGTCTTTCTTCGCGCAGGCCGGGCCGCCGTCCTAAGGACCTGCCCCAAAGCATTATGGATGCGTGGCAGCAAATTGAGGAACTGCGGGATGAGAACCGTAACCTGAGCCTGGAACGGGACGAGTCCATCTGCCGTGAGGAGTTTTTGAAGTTGAGGCTGAAATGGTCTGAAATCGAGGCTGCGGAACTCCGGGGTGAGCCGTTTGACGAGAAAATCGGAGTTTTGCGCAAGAAACAGATAAAAAAAAAGAGAAAAGGGAAACAATAGAGATGGCCGACCGCCTGCAAATGCGCTTCAGTGAACTGCCACTGCGCCTGATTTACGGTGCCTGCTGCCACAGCCGCAGTCAACTGTACAAGTGGCGCGCGTCCGCCACGCTGGATCGTAAGGTAAGGTCCCCAAAGGCATTGGACCAGGAGTTGATCGAAAACACTGCCATGGTAGTTGCCATGTTTCCTCATTTTGGCGGAGTCAAAGGGCAGGCCTTTCTGCTTTATCATGGTCTGGGGCTCATCGGTCAAAAGGCCTATGATGATATCAAGAAGAAGGTCAAGCGGATACTGTGTCAAGAAGTGAGTCAACGCAGGGACCTGCCTGTGGTTTGTGAATCCTACGAGCATATCCGACCGGACAAAATCGGTCAGATATGGGCCGAAGATTTTACCGAACTGGTTGTAAATCTTGTCCGATTCAAACTGGCCCTGCTCATTGATGTCTTTTCACAGTACATCCTTGGCTGGGCAGTAGCCAGGCGGGCGACCGAAGGTCTTGTGGCCATTCCGGTCAGACAGGCCCTGGCGCAAAACAGTAGCAAACCCCCTGAGAAGTTTCTCCTGCGGGACAACGGTGTCCAATATGAGTCTGAAAGGCATGGTCAACTGCTGGAAGCCCACGAGATCGTCAACCGTCATATTCCTCCCTGCACCCCCCAGTATAACGGATCGGTGGAATGCGGGGGCAAGGAGCTCAAAAACGTCTTTTACAATGTATGGGAACGGCTTGAGAGAAAGCCAACGGATAAAGAAAAAACCCTTGATGAACGTGTATGGCATGGGGTGGAGGAAACGGTTCACCTGCTTAACTTTCAGATCCCCCGGCCCGCTCTTGGCGGCGTTACGCCAGCCGATGTTCAATCAGGCTTCCGGATCCAGCGCCAAAGACAAATTGCGGAGTACCGTGAAGAGCAGGCAGCGAGAAAACCGCCTCCACCACTTTTACGTCCTTTCTGGGATGTAATCAAGGACGGTGTTCAGGCAGAGCTCATGAGTACTAAGGAGCTGCTCACCAAGCTTGCATTTTTTGGAATGCGTCCCTTGAGAAGGGTCGCTAAACTCAACCAGGTGGTGTGGGGATATTAACGCACTTTTTTGTCCGTTTTTTCTTGCGCAAGTGCAGTTAAGGCCTGCAG
>JAFDGP010000379.1 GCA_019309245.1 Deltaproteobacteria bacterium
GTCGATCATCACGCCGATATAGGCCTGATCCCGCCTGAGGACCACAGGCAGCCGGCCTTCCACATATCGAACGGCATTGATCCCGGCCATAATGCCCTGGCCGCCGGCTTCTTCGTATCCGGAGGTCCCGTTGATCTGCCCCGCCAGGAACAGCCCCTCGACCGCCTGACACTCCAGAGTCGGTTTGAGCTGGATGGGATCCACGTAGTCATACTCAATGGCATAGCCCGGCCGCACGATCTCCACCGCCTTAAGTCCCTCGCTACAATGCATCATCCCGAGCTGGATGTCCACGGGCAGGCTGGTGGGCACCCCATTCGGATAGATCTCATGGGTCCCGAGCCCCATAGGCTCCAGGAAAATCTGGTGCCTTTCTTTTTCAGGAAACCGCATCACCTTATCTTCAATAGACGGGCAATACCGGGCCCCGGTCCCCTGAATAACCCCCGTATACAAAGGAGACCGATCAAGGCCCTGCTTGATGATCTCGTGCGCCCTGGTGTTGGTATACGTAATATGGCAGGGCACCTGTTTTTGCGCGATGGATTCGGTTTCAAAAGAAAAGGGCATCGGCGGATCATCCCCGTATTGAGGTGTTAATCTGGAAAAATCAATGGTTCGGCCGTCCAGGCGTGGCGTGGTGCCTGTTTTAAGCCGGCCCACCGTCAGGCCCAACGACCTGAGATGATCCGAGAGTTTGTTGGATGGCGGGTCCCCCATGCGTCCCGCGGAAAAATGTTTCAACCCGATATGGATCAGCCCCTTCAGGAAGGTTCCTGTGGTCAGCACCACGGTCTTGCCGAAAAACGCCTGTTCAATGCTCGTGACCACCCCTTTGACTGCGCCGTCTTGAACAATCAGGCGGTCCACCATGGCTTGCTTGACATCCAGGTTGTCCTGTTGTTCCAGCACCCGTTTCATGCGCAGGCGGTAGGCCTCTTTGTCCGCCTGGGCCCTGGAAGACTGTACGGCCGGGCCTTTTTTTGTATTCAGACGCCGGAATTGGATACCTGTTGCATCGATATTTTTCGCCATCTCCCCGCCCAGGGCGTCTATCTCCTTGACGATATGCCCTTTGGCGAGCCCGCCGACCGCCGGGTTGCACGACATCTCCCCAATGTGATCCACGTTCACCGTCAACACCAGCGAGGGGTGGCCCAATCGCGCGGCCGCCAGCGCAGCCTCACATCCGGCATGCCCGGCGCCCACAACGATCACGTCATATGTCTTTGGATATGGGCGCATATTTTGGTCATCGGTCAGTGGTCATTGGTCAGTGGTCAGTGGTCAGTAGTCAGCGGCCAGTAGTCAGCGGCCATTCGTTACCCCTTATTCCTACTACCGCGTAGGTCAGGGTGTGAGCCACGCGAACTCCCTGACAACGATCGGTGTCATTTCTGAGCCGTCATGTAGCCCGCCTCCGGCGGATAACCTGACCTACCCACTCCCCCTTTTCCAAAGGGGGAAGATCAGCGGTAGCCGGCAATCAGCGACCGCTGTCTAATGACCAATGACTAGTGACCAGTAACCATCCCCCTCCTCTGCCTGACCGCCTCGTACATCACCATGGCACCGGCCGTGGCCGCGTTTAAGGAGTCAATCGTATCGGCCTGTGGAATACAGACAAGGAGGTCGCATGTCCTACGGACCAAGGGGCGGATCCCTTTTTCCTCGCCGCCAATCACCAGCGCCAGATTCTGTGTCAGATCTGTTTCAAAAACAGCGCCGCCGGAACGCCTGTCCGCCCCGATAACCCAAAGCCCCAGATCCTTTAAGCGCTTCAGGCATGATACCAGGTTCGTCACACGCCAGAACACCATATGTTCCATAGCGCCGGAAGACGCCCTGGAAACTGCCGGAGACAAGGGTGCGCAGCGGTCCTTTGGAAGTACAATGCCGTGGACACCCATGGCCAAGGCCGTCCGTATCAAGGACCCCAGGTTTTGAGGGTCCATGATCCCGTCAAGCACCAGCACAAACGCCGGCCGACCCTCGCGCTCAGCCCGCTCCAGAATGGCATCCTCGTCCCCAAGTGGCAGCGGCTCCACGTCAGCCGCTATGCCCTGGTGGGTCGCACCGGCCAGTTCCGAACGAAAAAACGCCTCCGCCTTGTACACGACGGGAACACCGCGTGTGCGGGCCTGATCCAACAGGGCATTAAGCCGCCTGGCCCCGCGGCGTTTGGATATCAGCAACCGGTTGAAACGCCGCCTGCCGGCTGCAAGCGCCTCGGCAACCGGATGAATGCCGTAAAGGAGATCACCCATTTTGCGACGGGTCTTTGAGGATACGTTCCACGGCGGCAATCGTCCGCCCAAGATCATCATTGACCAGGACATGGTCATAGTGCGAGGCCTGGGCCATCTCAGCCTCGGCATTCTTCAGGCGTTTTTTTACCGCATCCGGAGGATCCGTGTTGCGACCGGTCAGACGCTTTTTGAGCTCCTCGATATCCGGTGGTGCCACGAAAATCGAAACCGCATCCGGAAACCTGGAAAGAAGTTTTTGTGCTCCCACCACGTCAATGTCCAACAACACATCTTGCCCTTTTT
>JAFDGP010000380.1 GCA_019309245.1 Deltaproteobacteria bacterium
ACGAAAATTATTACCGGTTTGCAAGTTCCTTGAAGACAGCCCGGGAGACGGCGCTGCTGATCACCGTGGGGACGTCCGGCGCCACCAACCTGCCCAACCAGGTGGTCTGGGAAGTCCGCCGCCAGGGCGCCGTCCTGGTGGATGTCAACGTGGAAGACAACCCCTTCAGCCGTGCCGCCTTGAGCAGCCCCCGGGGATTCTTCCTGAAAGGCCCAAGCGGCGTCATTCTTCCGGAAATCTTCGAAGTGTTTCGAAAAGCGTTTTAATGCTTCAATCCCCCTGTCGGCCGAAGCCCCCGAGACCTGTGATCTCCGGTGTCCCCATAAAAGGGCAGGCGGCAAAGCAGGCGGTTTCCACTCCCTTTTCCATAGTTTTCCGGTGCGGTGTCGGTGCAATCCGATTTTGCGTTTGGGCAACGGGTGCAGAAGGGTCGGCCGGTCCGGGCAGGCTCCCTGTAAGGAGGGCTTTCAGTCGTTCCGATTCTGTATGGGGCGAAAGGACGGCGGGGGCCGCTTGGGCGGCGGCGGCGGGATCTTGACCGCTCAGGTCAGTTTTGGAATTCGAGGCCCCGTTTTTTGATTTTTTCCAAAAGGGTGGTGCGCTTCATTTTCAGCAAGCGGGCCGCTTCCTTCTTGTTTCCCTTGGCCTTGTGAAGCGCCTTTAAAATCAGCTGGTTTTCGAATTGGACGGTAACCGAATGGAAATCGAGTTCAAAGGTTTCATCCCGGAGTGGTTCCGCAATGTGGTTGAATTCCGGAGAAACAAGTCCCCCAGGATCCTCATCCAGGGCAAACGCTGCGTTTTTGAATTTTTCCGGAAGATCGTCGAGGTCCACGGTGTCCTTGGTATGGAGAATGGTGATCCGTTGAACCATGTTTTGCAGCTCTCTGACATTGCCGGGCCAGTCGTAGGCTTTGAGTCTTTGCATGGCTCTTGGAGTAAAGCGGATGACAGAACCTTTCCTGCGCCGATTGAGTGCAAGCAGGAATTTTTCGACCAAAAGCGCGATGTCCTCCTTCCGTTCGCGTAACGGCGGAAGATCGATGGGGATCACGTTCAACCGATAAAAGAGATCCTCTCGAAACTTACCTTCCCTCATCAATTTCCCCAGGTCGCGGTTGGTGGCGGCGATCACGCGGATGTCGATATTCAGGGATGTCACCGAGCCGATCGGTTCAAACGTTTGCTCTTGCAGAACCCGCAGCAGTTTTGCCTGCAGGCCGGGCTTCATGTCGCCGATTTCGTCCAGGAAAAGCGTGCCGTTATCGGCGTATTGCAATCTTCCCTTTTTGGATCGATTTGCACCGGTAAATGCGCCTTTTTCATAGCCGAACAGTTCGCTTTCCAAAAGATCGTCCGGTATGGCCGCGCAGTTTACCGGGACAAAATTGTGCCGGCTTCTCCCGGGAGTCAGGTTGTGAATGGCCTTGGCCACCAATTCCTTTCCGGTGCCGCTTTCACCCCGGATCATGATGTTTCCTTCTTCGCACGCGGCCACCTGCTCGATGGTTTTGAATAATGTTTTCATTTTTTCGGACCGCCCCACCAGGCCGTGAAAACCATCGGTCTCTCTAAGGAGCGGTTTGCCGCCCCCGGGGAATTCTCTGTTCGAAAGGGCACTCCTCACGACACGCAAAAGTTCTTGCATTTCGTAAGGTTTTGGCAAATAGTCGTATGCCCCTTTCCGCATGGCTTGCACCGCGCCGTTGATTTCCGCGTAGGCGGTGATCATGATAATCGGAAGATCCTTGGAGATCTTTTTTGCCTTTTCCATGACTTCCAAGCCGTTCATCCCCGGCATGCGGTAATCGAGAAGAAGCACGTCCGGAATTTCCCGGCGCATGATATCAAGTGCGTCGTAGCCGTTGTGCGCAACAGTGGTTTTATACCCCTCCTTTTCCATGAGTTGGGATACAAGCCTGCAAAAGGCGGGCTCGTTGTCGACGATTAAAACCCGGGCCGCAGCCGATGTTTTTGGCGCCGCTGTCTTTTCCGGTTCAATCGGCATTGGGGCACCTCCATTGATTCATCCCTTGCGGATCCGCGTGTTGCCTTGGCATATTTCCCATGCTTGGAATCAGCCTTTCAAACCTTCCTCCAAATATGGATGTTTCCCATACAGCACAAAAGTTTGTTAAAGGTTTGATGAAACTAAAGTTCAGATTTGATGAAACAAAAATCCAAGGCGCCTACGGAGACGTGTGTCTCACCGGAACAGCCATACAATCCCATATCTTGGGGGCCTAGTTTCGTGTCACACAATTCATCCGCGTCTTGGATTTGTTCTTAAATGACGTACTCTGGAGTAGAGTACAATATCACCCTGTTACCTTATACCAGAGATGAGGCGGTGGTGGTTGTCAAATAATTGACAAACTATTGGCAGGTTCGTCCTGTCAACAACTACGGATCGGAAACGGTTTCAAAATCTCAGCTTGGGGTTTTGAAACGGCATCTGTTTCAGATGCGTTGGGTAAGGCAGGCTCTCAGATTCGCCTTGGTTCGGTGTATGCCCAATTTTTTGCGGATATTGTTACCTCCTTGCTGACTTTTCCCGCTTTGATCAGGTCCGCCACCTGAACTTCCATCGGCGTCAGCCGGCGGTAGAACGCCGCATGCGGTGTCTCCAGGGAAGAAAGAATCTTACGGGTGTTGGCCTCAACCGTATCCAGCAGGAGACGCCGATCGGATTTTGCGGATTGGGTTCTTAGCCTCTGGTAATACGGAAAAACGAGCTTTTCAAAATTGTTCATGATGCTGTCGGCGGTTTTTTGCTTTTCTTCTTCGCGGTTTTCGAGCAAAACATTCAAGGCGATGTTTTTTTCCTCCAGATCACGGGCCAAGGCCCGCAGATCCCTTTGGGCGTTTTCCCTGTCCACGTAAATGCGCAGGACAGGCGCGATGAATTGGGCAAGCGCTTCCAGCTGATGTTGATCCTCCGTTGAATAGGCCGTCGGCTTGTTGGCGACGGCAATCTGCCCCACCAGTTCATTTTCCACCAAAAGCGGCACAACGAGGGCGTTTTTTAAAGGCACGTGCCCTTCAGGGGGCGTCAGGCCTTCGTTGCGACAGACGGTGCGCTTGTGCCGCATGGACTCCCCCCAGAGACCCCTCCAGCTGCTTCGGGGAAAGACCAACCGTTTTTCTTTGACCCGGAACGCCTCCCAGACATCTCCCTTCATCGAGCGGCAGACCAGGTTGCCCTCCGGATCGATATGGCCAAGATAGCCGTACCGGCTGTCAAGGTGTTGACATATCCGGGCCAGGATCTTTTCGTACACGCGATCCCCCGGAGCGGTAAGAAAGAGATTTGCCATCTCCCTTTGCAACTGCAATTCCTTTATGGAACGATGCAGGGCGTCCTCGGTGCGTTTAAGCCCGGTAACGTCCCGGGTGAACTCCACCGTCCCCATAATATCTTCATCCATGCGGATGGGGTGAAAGGAAATTTCATAGTGGCGCAACTCTCCATCAAGGGTATGCCAGTCGAACACTCGACGGAAAGGTTCCCCGCCGATCACGCGCTCCAGTACCTTTTCCCAGTATACGCGTTCGGCGGAGGGCAGGAGGACGGGGGTGTAAAGCCCCGGTTGCGCCTCGACGCCGAAGAGTCGGTGCAGGTTTCGGGCGAAGGCCGTATTGAAGAACAAAAGCCGATTTTCCCGGTCGCGGAAGGCGATCAAGTCGTCGGTGCTTTCAAGGATGGCGGTAAGCCTGGCGTTTTGCGCCTTCAGGGCCGCCTCCGCCTCTTTCCAGGCGGTGATGTCGGTGTGCGACACCAGGACCTGGCCGGGCGCCCCCGGCAGGGGCAGGGCATG
>JAFDGP010000381.1 GCA_019309245.1 Deltaproteobacteria bacterium
TCAAACCGGGGATCACGGGATGGGCACAGGTCTGTTACCGATACGGGGCCTCTGTTGATGATGCCCTTGAAAAGCTGAAATACGATCTTTTCTATGTCAAGAACATGTCCATGGCTCTGGATCTTTTGATTGTGTTTAGGACCATCAAGATCGTGTTGTTGCAAAGTGGAGCGAGGTAGGGGGTTAGTCGCCAGGTTCTCCCCTTCAACAAACACAGAAGTTGCTCGATCTAGCTTGTCCGGGTTAGGCCTTACACAGATATCGGCTCTATAGACCAAACGAGTAGAGCTGGCGTATAGTTTTATTTTGTATTACAGCATGTTATCATGAGTTCAGCACTGTAACTCAGAGGAACGAAGTATGCTAAAAAAAGGAGGTTTACCAAAGGTCTCATGACCCATCCTGATGTCAAAGTCTGCAGCCATTGTATTCTACCGGAAACCTTTCCGGGCGTCTCGTTCGACGAGCATGGCAAGTGTAACCATTGTCTACGTGAATCGCCGGGAGGCGAAAAACGCGACGAGAAAAGGAAAACATATCGACACCGTCTGGATTCCCTGGCAACGAAAATAAGGGGTAAATCGGGTAGCTATGACGTGGTCATGGCATACAGCGGCGGCAAAGACTCGACTTATACGCTTAAACTCTTAAAAGAACAGTTTGACTTGAGGATTTTGGCGTTAACGTTTGACAACCACTTCGTATCCCCTATGGCTCTGCAAAACATCAAAAGAGCCTCAGACACCCTACAGGTGGACAGCATGATTGTCAGGCCGCCCTGGCCGACCATAAAGGCGTTGTTTTCGCTCACCGCCCGGCAGGATATCTTTCCCGCCCCTACCCTTCTCCGGGCCAGCACGATCTGCACGGCATGTATCGGACTGGTAAAAAGCCTGACGCTCAAGACAGCCCTGGAAATGGCGATCCCTTTGGTTGCCTTTGGATGGTCTCCGGGGCAGGCGCCGATTCAGTCTGCTATCATGAAGACAAACGCAGAGTTGATGCGCAGAAACCAGCAGGCCATGAAGAGAGTTTTTCCTGCCGAAATGACCTCAAGGTTGGCGTCTTACTTTGTTCCGGACACTTATTATGAGATATACGAGGATCGTTTTCCCTATAACATTCATCCCCTGGCCTTTTTTGACTACAACGAAGAAGGTATTAAGAAGGCCGTCAGTGATCTCGGGTGGCAAGATCCGGCAGACACAGACACGAACTCCACGAACTGTCTTCTCAACGCCTTTGCCAATCATTGTCATCTTCAGCGACATGGTTTTCATCCGTACGTATGGGAAATTGCCAACATGGTCCGCCAGGGCGTCATGGGCCGCGATGAGGGAATCAAGAAAATCTATGCCGAACAAGACCAAGACCAGATTCGGTATGCACGGGAGAAGCTTGGCTTATGAGTAACCCCAAAAAAACTATCAGAGGCTTTATTATCGAAAACTTTCTCTTTGGAAAAGATGACGGACTGAAAGATGATACGTCGTTTCTGGAAGAAGGGATCATTGATTCAACTGGTGTGCTGGAGCTGGTGAACTTCTTGGAAGAAACCTTTTCGATCACGGTGGAAGACGAAGAATTGATCCCGGAAAATCTCGACAGCATCAACAACGTCGTCGCTTACGTTGAAAGAAAAATAAGTTGAACCACAGAGACACGGAGAACACAGAGAAAGAGAAGCCTTTTTTTGCCACTGTGGCAAATAAGAAAAGACAATATCTCATCCACCATTTCCTTGAAACAAGCGCAGAGCTGTACCCCGACAAGGTCGCCCTGATTCACAAAGACGTTCAGGCTACCTATGCCGAGATCAATGCCAGAGCCAACCGCATGGCTAGTTGGCTTTCAGAACGCGGCGTGCATCAAGGAGATCGGGTAGCCTTGATTTTGAAAAACGGTCTGGAATACGTGATAACGTATTTTGCTGTGCTAAAAGCAGGGGCTGTAGAAGTATCTTTGAGCACAGACATAAAACCCGACGGCCTGACACCTTTGCTAAAATCGCTGCAGCCCAAGGTCCTGGTTTCCTCTTTTCACTTTGAAAAACTTCTGAAAGAAACAGACATCAAGGAAACCAGTGTCAGAGATCTTGTGCTTATCAGTCCTAAGACCATCCGACAGGGCGATACTTTTTCTGTGACTGCTTTCGAGGAGTTGGTCACAGGTGGCCCGACCAACAATCCTAACAACAGCATAGATGAATCCTCTCTGGCCGGAATTGTCTATACATCCGGATCCACCGGAAAGCCCAGAGGGGTCATGCTCTCTCACAAAAATGTTGTTTCCAATACCCACGCCATCTGCCGGTATCTTCACCTGACGCCTGACGATATTCAAATGGTGGTGCTCCCGTTTTTCTATGTGATGGGGAAGTCCCTGTTAAACACACACTTCGCAGTAGCCGGCACTGTGGTAATCAACAATCAGTTCGCCTTTTTGGCCTCTGTGCTTAACGATATGGTAACATACAAAGTCACCGGATTTTCCGGCGTTCCGTCCACCTATGCTTACCTCC
>JAFDGP010000038.1 GCA_019309245.1 Deltaproteobacteria bacterium
GTCCGCCAGAAGAAAGCGCAACCGGGGCTGCGGAAGCATCGCTTGATAAACGGCTTCGATCTGGTGCGGCAGAGTACGGATACCCGAAAGACTCACCGCGAACTGACGGTCGTGCGCATACGCGAGGCGAATCCTGGATGACTCAACCAAGAGACGAAGCTTGTCAGCATCCACGGGCTTGGCTGATTCGGAGACCCCGTGGTCGGCTCCAAGAATTGATTCGGCCTCAGCAGCAGAGATCACAGCCTCTTCCAACGAACCGTCAGGAAGGCGAACGCGACACTCGTATCCTGATGAAGCATCTGACCTGCCTGCC
Source organism: Deltaproteobacteria bacterium (assembly GCA_019309245.1). Classification (GTDB taxonomy): domain Bacteria; phylum Desulfobacterota; class Desulfobacteria; order Desulfobacterales. The sequence continues at coordinate 317 of JAFDGP010000038.1, forward strand.
GCGTCCGCGGCGCAGGCAGGCCCCAAGGGCCTCGCATCCTCCAGGACAACCGGGACATCGAAGTGTCCCGGAAGCGAAATGCGTTGCCCAATATGAGTTGTGAGCAGGTTGCTACTCATCCTTGGCCTTCCTGTCTGCGTGCGACGCACAGGCAGGCTTCTTGGCGCGGCTTTTCGACCGTGATAGATTCTTCCCGGGTTTTGTATCTATGTGAAACATGCTCAATTATTGTTGTCGTTCATACACATCTCACTGAATTTCCAATACAAATCGCTTTTTCCCTTTACTTGTGTCTGCCTTCAGCGCGGCTTCACGTGCTCTCGAACCCAATCAATGATCGTATCCAACGGGGTCCCGGGCAGGAAAATTTCTTTGACCCCCACGGCCTTGAGCTTTGGGATGTCCCGGTCTGGAATGATCCCGCCGCCGATGACCAGAATGTCATCTGCGCCCTGTTCCCTGAGCAGATCCATGACCCGCCGAAACAGATGCAAGTGGGCCGCAGCCAGGCTGCTCAGGCCGATCAGGTCTACATCCTCCTGGATCGCTGCCATGACGATCTGTTCCGGGCTTTGATGCAACCCGGTATAGATCACCTCAAATCCTGCATCCCGAAAGGCCCGGGCGATGATTCGCGCCCCGCGGTCGTGGCCGTCGAGGCCGGGTTTGGCCACAAGGATTCTGATTTTGCGTTTTAAGGCCGGCATGATGGTCGCCCTATTTTTTAATCCCGGACATCGGATCCCAAAAAAGAGATCACGAAAACACAAAAAGTGAATGGTTATGATTTCGTACTCTACAACACCGAGCGCTTTCCCGCGTGCGTCCTGGACGCTTCCGCTTGCGCCCATCAATTTTTCGGTCCGCGGATGGACACGAATAACGGACAAAGGCCTGGGGCGGACTAAAAGGTGCCCGGATCCGTATACACGCCAAAGACATTTCTGAATACATCGCACATCTCCTGCAGGGTGGCATAGGCGGATGCGGCGTCAATGAGATATGGCATCACATTCTCGCCGTCCACACAGGCCTGTGCCAGGCGATTAAGGCAGGCCTGTACGCGCTTTTGGTCCCGATCGTTCTTGACCCGGTTTGTCCGGGCGATTTGTCGTTCCTCAAGCGCGTCATCTGCATGGTAGATATCCACGGGAATATCTTCTTCTATCGTGTACTTGTTGACCCCGACCATGATCTTTTTTTTCGCATCAAAGTCCTGCTGAAACCGATATGCCGCATCTGCAATTTCCATTTGGGGATAGTTCTTTTCGATCGCCTTGAGCATGCCGCCCATATCGTCGATCTTTTCGATATACTCCCAGGCCGCTTGTTCCATCTCCTCGGTCAAGGTCTCTATATAATAAGAGCCGCCCAACGGATCGATGGCATTAACAATCCCTGTTTCTTCGGCCAGTATCTGCTGGGTCCTCAGTGCAATGGTGGCGGCCTCTTCGGTCGGGATGGCCAGGACCTCGTCAAAGGCATTCGTGTGCAGCGACTGGGTTCCGCCCAGAACAGCCGCAAGGGCCTCCACAGCCGTTCGGACCACATTGTTAAAAGGTTGTTGCGCGGTCAAGCTGCAGCCTGCCGTTTGCGTGTGGAATCGCAGCCACCAGGAGCGCTCCTTTTTCGCTTTGAATCGATGCCGCATGATATGGGCCCACATCCTGCGAGCAGCCCGGAATTTGGCAATCTCTTCAAAAAAATCGATATGGGAATTGAAAAAAAACGAAAGGCGCGGTGCAAAAGCATCCACGTCCAACCCGCGTTTTACAGCGGCCTCCACATAGGCAATGCCGTTGGCCAGGGTAAAGGCCAGCTCCTGGACGGCGGTGGAGCCCGCCTCCCGGATATGATAGCCGCTGATGCTCACCGTGTTCCATCGTGGCACCGCTTTGCTTCCGAATTCAATGGTATCCACAATCAGGCGCAACGAGGGCTCGGGCGGACACATGAAGGTCTTCTGGGCGATGAATTCCTTGAGCATGTCGTTTTGAATTGTTCCGCCCAGCTTTTCTCTGGGAACTCCCCGTTTTTCCGCCATGGCGATATACATCGCCCACAAGACCGGAGCCGGGGGATTGATGGTCATGGAGGTGGTCAGGCGGTCAATGGGCAAGCCGTCGAACAAGATTTCCATGTCCTTTAAGGTATCGATGGCCACCCCGCATTTTCCGCACTCACCGCGGGCCCTGTCGCTGTCCGTATCATAGCCCATGAGGGTGGGCATATCGAATGCGGTTGAAAGGCCGGTCTGGCCGTACTTGACCAGGTGGTGAAATCGGGCGTTGGTTTCCTCGGCTGTGCCCAGACCGGCAAACATCCGCATGGTCCACAACCGGCCCCGATACATGGAGGCCTGAACGCCCCGGGTATAAGGAAAGCGGCCCGGAAATCCCAGGCTCGTGCCATAATCAAAATTCTGGATATCGTCCGGCGTATACAGCGCCTGGATGGGTTTTCCCGATACCGTGGAAAAGGCCTCCTTACGCTGGGGCGCGGCGGCCATCTTTTCCCGATAAAATTCTTCCCAGTCCTTTTTGTCGGCTTTGATGTGCAAGACCTCTTCTTTTTTAAATAAGGCGCTCATCAGCCCCCTCAAATGCTTTTGGTTTATGAACGGTCACAACCCCGCCTATACTTCAATCCCAAGACGGGCCGCCTGCCCCACGTCATAATAGTGTTTTGTGCACTGCATGGTCGTAACCAGATCAGCCTTTTGCAAGAGTCCTTCGGGCGCGCCTCGGCCGGTGAGAACCAATTCCATGTTAGACGGCTTGCGGGCCACCAGGGCGAGCAGGGCCTTTTGCGAGATCACCCCCAGGTGAACTGCCACGTTGATTTCGTCCAGAATTAAGACATCACAGCCCTTTTCAGAAAGCACTTTTTCGGCTTCTTGCATCGCGGCGTTTGCCAGCTCCACATCGCCGGGCTGCGGGCCTTCAGGCCCGATGAATCCAGGCCGCCCCATGGGTTTGATGGTCAAAAGCGGGGCAAGGTGTTGTGCCGCGGCCAGCTCACCGGCGCGGCCATCGTCTTTCAAAAACTGGATCATGACAACACGCAGTCCGTGACCAACAGCCCGCAGGGCCAGCCCCAGCGCGGCCGTGGTCTTGCCTTTTCCGTCGCCTGTGTAAACCTGGACGAAACCTTTCTCAAGTCCCAAGGTCGGCTCCTTTCCCTCCTGACGGGGGGGCATCAAAAACGACAAAAAGTGTGGCCTGCCCGCTGTCCTACATCTTGCTCTTGGCCTCCCGGAGCAGATTGCGGGCGATCACCAACCTCATGATTTCATTGGTGCCTTCGTAGATCTGACAAATCTTGGCGTCACGCATGTGACGTTCCATGGGAAATTCCTTGCAGTATCCATAACCGCCCAGGATCTGCACCCCTTCCACGGCTGCCCGCATGGCCACGTCCGAGGCGTACATCTTGGCCATGGCGGATTCTTTTTCAAAGGGCCTGCCCTGGTCCTGAAGCCATGCGGCCCTGAGGAGCAACAGCTCGGCCGCATCGAGTTCCGTAGCCATGTCGGCGAGCTTCCACTGGATTGCCTGAAACTTCGCAATCGGCCTGCCGAACTGTTCCCGCGTTTGGGCATATTCCAGGGCCTCTTCCAGAACCGCACGCCCGATGCCCAGGGCCTGAGCGCCGATGCCCAAACGACCTGCATCCAGGGTAGTCAACATCTGCTTGAGTCCCGCACCCTGTTCTCCCAACAGATTCTCCTTGGGGATTCGGGCATCACTGAAGACCAGCTCCGCGGTCCCGGAGGCCTTGATCCCCATCTTTTCTTCCACCCGGCCCACGGAAAAGCCCGGGGTGTTTTTCGTGTCCACAATGAATGAGCTGATTCCCTTGTATCCCTTGTCCTTGTCTGTTACGGCCGCAAGCACGCAGTAATCGGCCACATTGCCGTTGGTGATGAACTTTTTTTCTCCATTGATGATCCACGAATCGCCTTCCAGCCGGGCGGTGGTGCGCATGGAAGACGGGTCGGAGCCGGCACCCGCCTCGGTGAGCGCGTAGCATCCCATGGCCTGTCCGCTGGCTACCGGGGTCAGGTAGGCGCGCTTCTGCGCGTCATTTCCGAACCTGTTGATGGGAAAACAATACAAGGAGTTGTTTACGGACATGATCACGCCGGTGGAGGCACAGGCCCTGGAAATCTCGATCACGGCAAGGATGTAGGACACATAATCCATGCCTGCGCCCCCGTACTGGTCGGGAATCGCGATGCCCATCAGGCCCAGCTCACCCATCTTTTGGCACAACTCAGCCGGGTGCTTCTTTGTGGCATCCAGCTCGGCCGCCACCGGCTTGATTTCGTTCTCTGCAAACCGGCGGCACATGTCCCGGATCATCTGTTGTTCTTCACTCAGTTCAAAGTCCATGAAACCTCCTTCATTGTGAACGAACCCATATTATGCCCTCAGGACAAAGACTTCTCACACCAGTTTTCCCGTAAACCTGGGCGGACGCTTTTCCAGAAAAGCCGATGTGCCTTCTTGATGGTCGGGGCTGGCAAAACATATGGCAAAGGCGTCGGCCTCAAGCGCACAGGCGTTGCGCAGGTCCACATCAAGGCCATTGTCAATGACATGTTTGATCGCCCGTAGCGATACGGCCCCTTTTTCCGCAATTGATACCGCCACCTTGCGGGTTTCGTCCATCAGGGACCCGGCAGAAAACACCCGGGTCACCAGCCCCATCTCAAAGGCCTCCCGGGCCGTAATCATACGTCCCGTCATACACAACTCTTTGGCCCGCGCTTTTCCCACCAGGCGCGCCAGCCGCTGGGTTCCGCCGAAACCGGGAATCAACCCGAGGTTGATTTCCGGCTGAGCCAGCTTTGCCTGTTCGGACGCATAGACAAAATCGCAGGCCATGGCGATCTCGCACCCACCGCCCAGGGCAAAGCCGTTCACGCAAGCGATCACCGGGATGTCCAGGGCCTCCAGGGCAAACAGAACCCACTGGCCGGTCTGGGCAAACTGCTTGGCACCCAGGGGATCCAGGGCCTGCAGGACCTTGATGTCCGCGCCGGCCACAAAGGCCCGGCCCTCGCCCGTAAGGACCAACACCCTGATCGCATCGTTTCGTTGTATATTTGCAATTGCGTTTTGAATTTCCGCCAGCATCTCCGGATTCAGGGCGTTGAGCACCTCGGGCCGATTAAAGGTCAAGGTGGCCACAGCGTCTGATATGTCCAGCTTAATCGTGTTGTATGTCATGGCTGCCTCCCACAAGTATCATAAAGTCATCAATGTGCCTGGAGGGTTACGGCCTTTCTACGTACAAACACACGGCCTCGCCTCCACCCAGGCACAACGAGGCCACCCCGCGCTTCGCCCCCGTATCCTTCATGGCGTGCACAAGAGTAACCAGCACCCGGGCACCGCTGGCGCCGATCGGGTGGCCCAGGGCCACAGCGCCTCCGCGGATGTTGACCTTGGCTGGATCAAGCCCCAGGGTCTTGTTGATGGCCACACTTGTGGCGGAAAAGGCTTCGTTGATCTCGAACAAATCGATATCCTCCTGCGCAACCCCGGCCTTTTTCAGCAGTTTCGGGATGCCATAAATCGGTGCGATCAGCACATATTTGGGATCAATCGCCACAGAACACTGGGCCCTGACATACACCAGCGGCGCCAGGCCCAAGGACCGGGCCTTTTCTTCCGCCATGACCACCATGGCCGCCGCCCCGTCACTGATCTTTGAGGCGTTTCCGGCCGTCACCGTTCCGTCTTTCTTAAACGCAGGCGAAAGCTTGCCCAGGGCCTCCAGGCTGGTCGGACGAACCACCTCGTCTTTTTCAAAGACGACGGGCGCACCTTTCCTTTGGGGTATCTCCACGCCGAATATTTCCTCGTCGAACGCTCCTTCAGCCTGGGCCCTGAGCGTCCTTTCGTACGACTCAAGCGCAAAGGCATCCTGTTCCTGTCGCGAAACCGCATATTTTTCGGCACAGATCTCCGCACTCATGCCCATGTGAAAGTCATTGACATGGCACCACAGGCCGTCGTGGATCATGCCGTCAACCAGCCGGCCGTTTCCCATACGATACCCGACGCGGCCCTTTTCGAGAAAATACGGCGCCAGATTCATGTTTTCCATGCCGCCCGCCACCACCACGTCCGCATCGTTGACCATGATGGCCTGCGCGGCCAGCATGACCGCTTTGAGCCCGGACCCGCAGACCTTGTTAATCGTAAGGGCCTCCACATCGTGCGACAGGCCTCCTTTGAGCAGGGCCTGTCTGGCCGGGTTCTGGCCCAGGCCGCAGGGCAACACATTGCCCATGATGACTTCATCCACCTCCTCCGAGGTGAGATTTGCACGTCTCATGGCTTCAGCAATCGCCCGGCCGCCCAGGTCGGTGGCGGGCACGGATGAAAGGCTGCCTTGAAACGCCCCAATGGCTGTTCTTGCAGCACTGACGATAACGACTTCTCGCATAGAGCCTCCTCTCCTTATTGCATTTTTGCCGGCAGAGCCGGTGGTTTGTGCACGGACTCACCCCCCGTTTTTGCCGTCCTGCCGGGAATGCTCGGAGCAAACGGGCTGCGGCCTGTAAAAGACCGTCATCGTGATCTTGTCCATGTCGGCCAGTGGAAGTCGGAGCTGTTTTTTTTCTTCAACCGCATAGGCGTCCAGGCACAGGCGGGCATTCTTGAACGAAAGCCCGTATGGATCGGCCAGCAGGGGTTTTTCCGCAGGGTCCTTGTTCGAATGAATCAGGATGCGTTTTTTTTCGTCAATGGCGAGCAATAAATCGTCCAAAAGCTCCGGACGGCAGCCCAAGCCGTCAGTGATTATGGCATCTTGAACCAAAGACTTCAAGAGGGGTTTCTGGGGACCCGATACGTGATCTACTACCGCAAACAGGGCCTCGAGACACGTCCGAACTACCGCGAAATCGTTTGCGGCAAACAGTCGGCACACAGCCGCCATAAACACCATAAATCCGCTTAAGGGCAGTCCGGCAAAGGTCACCGCAGGTTCGTCGAGCACCACAAATCGTCCCTTTTTTCTCGAAAACAGGATTCCCATGCGAGCCAATTGGTCGCGATCGTAATAGAATTGTCTGATGGAGATGCCCAATTCTCGGGCAAGGGCTTCGGGGGATTTTCGAGGGTGTGTGCTGACTTGGACGATGATACGAACAAGGCGTGCAAGGCGTCGACTTTGCATGAAAAAACAATATGTTTTCACGACTTCAAAGTCAAGCGGAAAATGGCCAAGTCAATAACATGGGACCCATCGCCCCGGTCCTGATCCGCCCCCTTTTGAGAGCGTTGCACACCCCCATGCCGGCAGTCGGGTCGCCTTGCCTTGTAAACCAGAGCAACGAGCTCTTGCAAAGGTCTCCTTTTTTTCGTCCGACCGGCGGGGGCAACCGCCATTGACATGGCGGCGCCCATCCTGCTAAAGCTTTGGCCATGACGGATCACATCCGCATCGGCGTTCTAATCTCCGGCGGGGGGAGCAACCTTCAGGCGATTATCGACGCGTGCCAAGCGGGCCGCATTGATGGGCGGGTGGTGTTTGTGGGCTCGGACAACCCGGATGCCCAAGGACTGGCGCGGGCAACAAAGCATGGCATCCCGACGTTCGTGGTGGACTACCGGTCCATTATCAAACACGGGCTCGACAATCGTCTACCGGAAGATTTTGATCTGGACAGGGTGCTTGCGGTGCAGCACGTTATGGAAGATGCAGGGGCCGCCCAAAAAAGATTTTTTTGCACCCGAGCGGTCGCAGAAGCCCGTTTGCTGGATCAAATGGCCGCCTATCCGTTTGACCTCTTGGTTCTGGCCGGGTTTATGCGGGTATTGACTCCGTATTTTATCGACCGGGTGAACAAGGGCCCTTTGAATCCACGAATCATGAATATCCACCCGGCGCTCCTGCCGGCATTCCCCGGTGTGGACGGCTATGGGGACACCTTCCGATACGGGTGTAAAGTCGGGGGGTGCACGGTCCATTTCGTGGACTACGGAGAAGACACGGGGCCGATCATCGGCCAAAGAGCCTTTGCCATTGAACCCGGCGACACCCTGGAATCCGTCAGGCAAAAAGGCCTCAAACTGGAATGGGACCTGTACCCGCAGTGTATTGAGTATTTCGCAAAGAAGCGTTTAAGGGTGACCATCAAGAGATATCCGCAAAAAGGCCAGCCGGCCTTGAAACGAAAGATTGTTGAAATCCTTCCGTGAAAGGAGGTAACGCCATGTACGTGGGCCGAATCATGCGTACGGACCTTGTCACCGTTCCCCCGGATACATCCCTGGTGCAAGCCAAGGAAATAATCGCCGAAAAAGGCATTGCCCACCTGCTGGTGGTGGACAGCAAGGACCAGCTCATGGGCATTGTCTCCGACAGAGACGTCAAGCAAAGTTGGGCTTCTCCGGCCACCACCCTCAGTGTTCATGAGTTGAACTATATCCTCAAACAGGTGACGGTCGAAATAATCATGAGGAAAAAGATCTTGACCATCTCCCCGGATACGACCATTGAGCGTGCCGCCAATGTCATGCAGGAGAACAAGATCAGTGCGCTTCCCGTGATGCAAGGCGACAAGCTTGTGGGTATCATTACCACGACCGACGTGATGGGGGTCCTGCTGAAAGCCCTGGGCATCGACACGGACAGCTTTCGTTTTACGGTGCTGGTAGAAGACCGCATCGGGGTTATGGCGGAAGTGGCCAGGGTACTCCAGGAGCGACAGGTCAACATTCGTAGTCTGGTGACGTGGCCGGAAGAAAAGCACCCGGGTGTATACCAACTGGTAATGCGGGTGGCCGCTCGGGACCGGGAGAGCGCGATTGCCGGCCTGCAGGGCGCCGGCTACCATGTGCTGACCGAATATGTGGAGGACCTTACGCCCTACCTGCCGGGCGCTTGAGCGAGGCCGGTTATGCGACCCAGTCCCCCAGACGAGACACAGCATTGCAACCCCGGCGTCCAGGGGAGCAAGCCACCGGTTGTCATTGTGGGGTGCGGTACAGTGGGTACGGCTCTGGGCAGACTGTTGGCCGCGTCCGGATATCCCATTGAAGGGGTGATCACGCGAAGCCCGTCCACTGCCCGAAGGGCCGCTGCGCGGGTGGGTGCAAGAGCGTTTTCCGATCGTCCAACACCCCTTTGCCGCCAGGGAGCCGTGGTGTTTATTACCACCCCGGACGATGCAATCAAAAAGACATGCGATGATATTGCCGCACATGCCGGTTTTCAAAGAGAAACGGTGGTCATTCATTGTAGCGGTGCGCTGTCATCGGAAGTTCTTGCCTCCGCCAGGGGCTGCCATGCGCTCGTAGCGTCTTTGCACCCACTTCAAAGCTTTGCCTCTGCCGAACAAGCCGAACGCATTCTACCCGGTTCTTATTGCACGATTGAGGGGGATGTATCCGCTCTTGGAGTGGTCAGCCGATTGGTCAAGGACCTGGGCGGCATTGCGGTAGAGATCAAGCCGGAGGCGAAAGCCTTGTATCATGCGGCTGCGGTGGTGGCGTCCAATTACCTGGTGACCCTGCTTGACATTGCGCTTACACTGAATCGCTTGGCCGGGATCGCCCCGGAGGCCGCCTTTGAGGCCCTGCTCCCGTTGATACAGGGAACGCTTCAAAACATCCATTCATCCGGTATTCCCCAAGCCCTGACCGGGCCCATCGCCCGCGGCGACATCCAGACCGTCGCGGGCCATCTGGAGGCCATGAGCAAACAGGCCCCGGATGTTCTGGCTATCTACAAAAGCCTGGGTTGCCGGACCGTAACCCTTGCGCGGGCCAAGGGAACCCTGGGGGATCGGGCTGCCCGAGAGTTGCTGAATCTGCTGGGTTGTTGAGGCGTATATACCCTCATTAAGAAACTCGATTCAAATTTTGGGACAAAAAATTTAAAAGATAACCACGAAAACACGAAAGATTGAAAGCACGAAATAAAAGACATTGAGGCTTTCGTGTTTTCGTCTTTTGCGCCCTTCGGGCTTGAGAACAGCACGTGTTTTCGTGATAAATTTTTTTTGGCTCCGGCTCGTCTGGGTTGGGAATTAAGGCCTCTCATTTCAGAGTTTCTTTCATAAATGAGTCCGGGGCGAGGCCTTGGTATCAGGAGCTAACGTTGCAAAGCTGGAACCAAAAAAGGACGATAACGGATGGGGTCGGAACGATTGATCAGCCTTGCCGGGGTTTTCGCCTTGATGTTTCTGGCGTGGCTGGCGAGCAGGGACACACGACATATTAATATCAGGTTGATCTCCACTGGCCTGGTCTTTCAAGCGGCTTTCGCCTTTGTTGTTTTTCAGCTTCCGGCCGGGGTGGCGGTCTTTTCGTGGCTAAACGATGCCGTACTCACAGTGATCGGCTTTGCCCGGGAGGGCATGGTTTTTGTGTTCGGCCCCCTGGCGCTGTCTCCCGGCCAGACGGGCCCGGCAGGGGAGACCTCTCCGGGGTTTATTCTGGCCTTTCAGGTGCTTCCTTCGATCGTATTTTTTTCATCGGTCGTGAGCCTGCTGTACTTTCTCAGGGTGATCCCGGTCCTCGTCATGATTTTTTCCCGTGTTTTTACGTCCCTGATGCGGATCAGCGGCGCAGAGGCCCTGTGCGCCTCGAGTAACATCTTTGTGGGTATTGAATCGGCGGTCACCATCCGCCCCTACCTTAACGCCATGACCCAATCGGAGTTGTGTACCGTGCTTACCGCCGGAATGAGCACCATTGCCTCAACGGTACTCGCCCTTTATGTGGGCTTTTTGCACAACGAGTTTCCCGCGATTGCCGGGCACCTGCTCTCTGCATCGGTGATCAGCGCACCGGCCGCCATTGTTATGTCCAAGCTGGTGGTTCCCGAGACGCAGACGCCCGCCACGCTGGAGATCAGTGTGCCCGTCGCACCGGAGCGTCGTGCGGCCACGTGGATCGAATCTGTGATCAACGGTGCTGATGACGGCGTGAAACTTTGCGTGGGAATCGTGACATTGCTCCTGGCCTTTCTTGGGCTGCTTTCCATGGCCAACTGGTGCTTGGGGGTTTTGGCAACCAAGGTCTTTGGCGTGTCTGTTTCCTTGCAATCCATCCTCAAGTTGTTATATTATCCTATAACGATTGTGATGGGGGTACCGGTCGCAGACGCTGGCTCTGTTGCCATGCTTTTGGGGGAGCGCACGATCGTCACGGAGGTCGTGGCCTATCAGCACCTGGATGCGCTTATTCGGGCCGGCGTGCTGACCAACCCCAGAAGCATTACCATCGCCTCTTATGCCTTGTGCGGGTTCGCCCACGTGGCCTCCCTGGCCATCTTTGTGGGCGGATACTCGGCCCTGGCCGCACAACGGGCCAAGGATCTGGCCCGGGTGGGCTTTCGTGCTCTGTATGCCGCCACCCTTGCCTGCCTGATGACCGGGTGTATTGCCGGACTTTTTGCGTGAGCACCAGGGTGCCGAGTCCTGGTACGGATTGCCCGGTTCAGGAATTGATCGGAGAAAAAAGATGCAGCCCAAATCGTTTGAACAAGTCGTGCAGGACATCAAGGCAAGCCCTATCCTGGTTGCCAACCGCGGGATCCCCGCCCGGCGAATCTGCCGGTCGATTACCGAGGTCTTCGATGCTGTGGCGATCATGACTGCGACGGAAGTGGACAAGACCTCTCCGGCCACCACCGGCGCCCATGAGCTCATGCTCCTTGGTGAGGATGCCAGGAGCTATTTGGACCTTCCCATGATTATCAAGAAGGCCCGGGACCGCGGTGTGGTGGCGATTCATCCGGGTTGGGGGTTTGGCGCGGAGGACGACAGCTTTCCCGCGCTGTGTGACAAGGCCGGAATCCTGTTTATCGGCCCGCCTACACAGGCCATGCGGACATTGGGCAATAAGGTGGCGGTGCGCCGGCTGGCCGAAGACATGGGGATCCCGGTTGTGCCCGGGTCCCTGGATGCTGTCAATGTTAGCGAAGCCCGCGAGATGGCCAAGGACCTGGGTCTTCCGGTGATGCTTAAGGCGGAAGGCGGCGGCGGCGGCCGCGGCATCTATGAGGTCTACGACGAAGAGCAGCTTGAGACCGCCTTTTCCAAGGCTTCGGCCATGGCGCAGGCGTCTTTCGGGAATCCGCGGCTCTATGTGGAAAAATTGCTGGAATCCGTACGCCATATAGAGATCCAGGTAATCGCCGACCAATACGGTCATGCGTTTGCTTTTGACGAACGGGACTGCACGGTCCAGAGAAATCACCAAAAGCTCGTGGAGATCACCCCGTCCCCGTCACCCATGATCACCCAGGCGTTGCGGGATCGTCTCAAGGACTATGCCTTGAAGCTGATTAAGGCGGTGGGCTACTATTCATTGGCCACGGTGGAGTTTTTGGTGGACGAGGAGGCAAATCCCTATTTGATCGAGGTCAACACCCGACTCCAGGTCGAGCACGGAATCACCGAATGTCGGTACGGGGTGGACCTGGTGGAAGAACAGATCGCAGTGGCCTTCGGTGCCCGGCTGCGTTTCAGCGATAAAGAAACAAGGCCCTATCAACACGCCATGCAGGTCCGCATCAACTGCGAAGATCCGCAGGCGGATTTCGCGCCGAATACGGGCCAGATCACCCGGTATATCTCGCCGGGGGGACAAGGCGTGCGTATTGACTCGTGTATTGCGGAGGGCTACGAATTTCCCTCGCAGTACGATTCAGCGGCAGCGCTTTTGATTACTTACGGGCAAACGTGGGAAAAAACGGTCAAGTTGATGCGCCGCGCGCTTCGGGAATACATGATCGCGGGCGTGAAGACCACGATTCCCTTTCATCGCCAGTTGATCAAGCACCCCAAGTTTGTTCAAGGGAACTACGACACCCGGTTTATTACCAAAACACCGGACCTGCTTTGCTACACGGATTATGAACCCGAAGCCCTGCGTCTTTCGCGCCTGGTGGCCGAGATCTCTGCCAGGGGCTACAACCCGTTCGTGCAGTTGGGCCGCTATCGCGGCGTCGGCGACTACCGTCTGGGCAGGTTCTTTCCCGTCAAACCGCGCATTGAGAATGCAAAT
>JAFDGP010000382.1 GCA_019309245.1 Deltaproteobacteria bacterium
GTTCCGGTGGTGGCCTATATCTCGGGAACACTGGGAACCCTGATCGGCGCCGATTTGCTCAACCTTAGAAAAATCTACGATCTCGGCGCCCCTGTGGCCTCCATCGGAGGTGCGGGCACCTTTGACGGGATCTTCTTAAACGGGCTTCTGGCGGTGTTGCTTTCCACGTTTCTGGCTTGACGCCAATCGTCACAAAAGCCGCCTTGGTCATAATCACGGTCCGGCTCCCGATGTCCAGAAATCATATAAATGACACAAGGGGAGGTACTCATGAGCGTCACATGCTACTTGAAGTTGTAATGCTTTTTCACCGGCTGCCGGATGTCCCATACACACGACAGGCCTTCCGGAAAGGTCACAAAATCTCCTTTTCCGAATCTCACCTGTGTGCCGTCCTCGGTCTCAACAATGACCTCGCCCTCCAGCAAATAGCACTCCTCGGTGGTATCATAGTGCCAGTCAAACCGGGAAACCTCCTTTTCCCAGATCGGCCACGAGGTCACCCCCCGGCTTTCCAGATCGGCCTGCGTGGGTTTTTTCACATCGATCTTCATGGATCCCTCCCCTTTTCTTAAAAAGGCCCCAGCCGCAAAGCACAAAACAGCAGGACATAGAAAATTTCGCGTTTTCGCACCCTCGTAATTTCGTGGTAAATTTTTTGTTTGGTTCCACCTCGTCCGGGATGAGTTTTACTTCTGCGATGCCAACCTTTTTGCCAGCTTTCCCACCATGCGGCCATACTGAGCGCACTCCTTGCACGCCTCCTCATTGGGAGCCCCTACAGAGACTGGACCGTAGTGATTTCCCTTTTGCACCCCCTGAACGATCATGCCGTGGATGAGCAGGCCCTGCAGGATGCTCAGAATCGTGGTCTCGTTTCCACCCCCGATCATGCCGGACGAAGAAAACGCGCCGCCCACCTTCCCAATCAGCTTGCCATAGCACTGGATGCTCTTGTCCATCAGGACCTTGACCTCGTCGGCCATGACCCCGAAATAGGTGGGACTGCCGATAATGATCCCGTCAGCCGCGCGCAGATCGTCAATGGTGGTTTCCTGGACCTTTTTGAGTTCCACGTCCACATCACCCAGGGATGCCACGCCTTCTGCGACGGATTCCGCCATCTTTTTTGTGTTTCCGGATTTGGAAAAATAGCTGATCAATACCTTTGCCATCACAGCCTCCTTCACTATCTTTTCAGAATAGACCCGAGTGCGTCTCCGGACCCGGATCAAGATGGATATTGTTCTGTTTTTCTTAAATCAAAAAACCGTTGCAATCAAGAGCCAAAACTTGGTAGTCATAGATAATCTAAATCCCGGTGGAACGGTTGTTCGGGTTGACGACGATCGAGTGCTTGGTTCTGAAGCCAATATTATTCTTTTACATCCAAAAATCTCTGAGAAGGGGTCAAGACAATGAACATTGAATCAATGAAAAGAGATTTGGTAGGAAAAAAGAGATACCTCAACATTTTTCTATTGCTTACAATGATTGTGTCTCTGATGGGATGTGCAACTCCAAAGGGAGTTACCAAGCAAGAACAAAGGAATTATATCCTGAAAATGAAAGACCAAACACTGGCCGAATTATATGCCAAAAAGCCGGAAACAAAAGCCATGATAAAGAAAGCAGCGGGATACGGCGTTTTTACCAACATCGGAACATACCTGTTTCTTCTCGCCGGAGGCAGTGGTTATGGGGTTGTGGTGGACAATGCGACAAACCAAAAGACGTATATGAAAATGAGGTCGGTAGGCATTGGCCTGGGAATGGGCGTCAAGGACTTTCGAGCCGTCTTCATTTTCAAAAACAGGGACGTATTGCATAAATTCGTTGAGAAAGGTTGGCAATTCGGGGCACAGGCCGATGCTGCCGCCAAATCGGGAGAAAAAGGGGGGGCTGCAAGCGGTGAGGCCTACATTGATACAGATATTATCATCTATGAATTAACCAAAGCCGGAGTGGCCCTCCAAGCAACGGTGGGCGGAACAAAGTTCTGGAAAGACAAGAACCTCAACTAGTTTTACGGAAAGATACGGAAAGCCCTGTTTCTTAACAAGCGGTAAATACCGAAGTGCTTCTTGTCGAGGGTGGCCACATTTCTCGTCCCCAAATCCTGAGCCAGGCAAACGATCGTGGCGTCTGCAAAATCCATCGGCAAGTCAGCATACTTTTGCATCAATCTCTTCACGCGGCGTAAGCTTTCAACACTCGAAGGAACGAGAGTGATGGCCCCGCGCAGCACAAAATCGAGAGCAGCCAGCTGTGCAGCCGAGGAAAAACTCAGTAGGTAAAGGGCTTCGGTCAATACCGCTTCCGACGAAAAAAGCTCGCCCTCGAATTTTCTCAGCCAGTCCACGCATTCATCATGCATGGTCTCGCTACGGTCAATTAGCGCCACCCACGGACCAGTATCCATTCCTGAAATGTGTTTGAGTTCCCTGTTCATATTGCATATTGCAAAAACTTCTTGACATCCCGCCAAGGCGTTGTTAA
>JAFDGP010000383.1 GCA_019309245.1 Deltaproteobacteria bacterium
TCCCGCTAGCACAAAGGATAAATGGAAGATAAGGCTGGCTCCAGAACTTGATGCCCTCCACGTTCAAGCCCACTATCCAGACAACAATGGTCGCGATGAATATGGATATGCCCCCCAGAAGGGGCGTCTCCTTTTTGTGCCACCTTGTATCTTTGGGCACTGCAATCTGCCCGGTGGCCACGGCCAGCTTCTTAACAAAGGGGGTGAGGCAGCAGGATATTGCGAGGCTGCTTAGAAAAACCAGCAAGTAGTAATATAGCTGTATTTGCTGCATCATTGTTCCTGTTTAGCCCTCAAGTATGAAGAAACCGCCTGTAAACCCTGTGGAATTTCGCACGGAGCACTGAACCCGTGCGAAAAAGCCGAAAAAACTTTGTTTACCATCCCCGCGCTCCCGCACGGGGCATTCTTACGGGGTAAAGGAACTGGTTTCACGGTTCGCTGTTGTAAGGCTCTTTTCCTCTCTACCAAGGATTACTCCCCTTCAACTCCGGGAGGAATGCCAACCAGCTCCGTGTAAAGGGAGTCAAGGTTATTGACCAGTTTCTGGGTAGTGTAGTTGTTGAGAACAAACTTTTCTGCCTGAGCCGCCATAGTGCGGGATAAGTCCTTATCTCGGTGCAACAAGAGCAGTGCCTTGGCCAGAGCCTCACTTTCCCCGGGGCGCACAAGGATGCCGTTACGCGCAATTTTATAACCTTTGGTACCTGTATTGTCAATCACGCCCATCAGGTCACGAACACCTCCTACATCTGTCGCCACCACAGGCTTTCCAGCAGCCATGGCTTCTATAAGAGTGACGGGAGTTCCTTCGTTCAAGGACGTAAGGGCAACAATATCCAGAGCCTTGTACAAGGAGGGCATGTCTTCCTGCCACCCGGTAAATGCAACCATTTCTTCCAGCCCAAGCTCAGTGCTGTAACCGGAGAGCTCTTCTTTGAGTTCCCCGCCTCCCACAATTAGGAACCGGAAGAAATCACCCTTCCCTTCTTCCTTGAGATTCCTGGCAGTTTCCAGCAACATCCGGTGGTTCTTAATGGAAGTCAGCCTGCCCACTATCCCCACCCAGGAAGCATTGCCGGAGTCATTGGGAAAGTACTTTGCTCTAATTTCCTCCTTCCTGCCCGGAGGGTACGAGAAACGGGAAAGTTCAAATCCCAGGGGGATGACTCTAACCTTACCTGGCTGTGCAATACGGAATCTGTTGCAAATGTCATGTTGTTGAGATGGACTTATAACAATAATCCTGTCAGTGAACCGAGCAAGCAGGCGCTCAATTTGAATAAATACTGAAGTTTTCAGCGGACTGAAGTAATCGTGAAAAATGTGGCCATGAAAGGTATGGACAAGCTTTATTTTGCGCTTCCCGCCTCTCACTGAGTTTACGCTGATTCCTGCCAGCCGGCCAAGTGTACCGGCTTTCGCCGTGTGAGTATGAATGATATGGGGATTGAAGCGCAGTATCACTTTTACTATATGGCCAAGAGAGCGGACGTCGTCAACGGGAGATATTTCTCTTCCCATTGTTGGAAGAACTTGCGGCCTTACCCCCTTTGCATTTGCCAGGAAGGACATGTCACCTTCGTGCTCACTCACATTACCGCAAACAAGCAGGCTTTTATAACGTTCTCCGGATAGCCTTTCAGTTAGTGTTATTGCCTGAATGGCCGGGCCTCCAATGTTCAGGCGGGCAATTATTCTAAGGATTCTAATGGGCCGGGGGGTGTGCATGATTTGTCCCTACCAACTTTGTTCATTCAGCTTATTCAAAACCATTAATAGCCATTTGTGCGTGGAAACCATCTAGGAGCCTGTCAGAAAACTGGATTCGTCGGAGGCTGTTGGAAAATGCTCAGATGCAAGGCATCCGAAATCCTGAGGAATGAGGCGTACTATACAAGTACGCCGCAACGACGAAGGATAAGGATAACGCAGCAGATGGGCGTTTTCCAACAGCCTCCTAGGTTTCAACATGAATCATTAAGTATATGCCCAAAAAAATAAATATCAGGTTTGCCAGCCACGCTGAAAGCAAAGGCGGCAGCGCACCTGATAACCCCAGTGACCTTGAAAACCCGAGCGCAAGCAGGTAACAAAAACAGGCTGCCATACCCATGGACACTGACACTGCTATGCTGCCCTTCCTGAGCTTTAATGCAATCGGGATACCGATAAGCGCCAGGATCAGGGTGGTGAAAGGAAAAGCCAGCTTGAGGTTCATGTCGACAAGATACCGCGTATTATCGTAGCCCTCTTCCCTGACCCTGGAAGCATAGCGCTTGAGTTCCCAGTAGCTCAGCTCTTCCGGTTTCCTCATACCTTTAACAAAGGCTTCTGGGGTTTCTGAAATTTCAAGGTAGTGAGTATCAAACTTCCGTACTTCATAGCCTCCTTGGGGGTCCATTTCCTCTATTATTCCTTTTTCAATTCTCCACCTGCCCCCGTCCCATACACCTCTAAGCCCATCAATCCTTTTGATGAGGCGG
>JAFDGP010000384.1 GCA_019309245.1 Deltaproteobacteria bacterium
GGGGGTCGCTAAAGGCAAGGGCGGCCGGCCCCGCATGACCGACCGCCCTAAGGGAAAAACTCCATGAATGCCCCCACGGTTGCACGAATTATTTCCTAGCTGGAAAGGATTGTCAACCGTGGAAGATGTCCCTGTCAGGAATGTATGGTGCCCCTATTATGACCGATGCCTGGACAACCATATTCAAGCGTCCCATCCCATTTCATTCGAATGTAGGGGATGCCGCCACATGGGCAACACCTCCGCCCGCAAAGAGGAAATAGACTTGAGACCAAGCATGCTGTTGCTCGTAGCAATATTCTGGCCGCAACTCTACTCCAGATTTAGACGGGTCCAGGTCACACAACCGTTAAAGGCTGCCATTCTCTTCGACCTCATCATGAGCCAAATGAAGGAAAAACTCTTTGACAATTCGCCTACAAAAAGATAGGATGAACATGCCAAAAACAAACCCCGGAGAGGGCCCGGTTATGTCCTCCACAAAACAGACGACAACAAGCAACTGTCCTGAAGTGTCCGGGGACCGGCGACGGCCCGGGCGGGTATGGTTTGTCCCGCGGCAACACTTCAGGACTTTTTTTGGAGGTAAAGATGGGAGATGCCAAGAAGAAAGATTCTCTTATTCCACACCTGCTCTATCACATGGACCGTCTCAACATGTCAATTGAGGTCCTTCAGGCTTATCTGCACAAGATCGCAGAGACAGAAGATGTAGACTCCGGGATCTATGACGATCCCCAATACAACACGATTGTATCCCACATTTTCCACGTAGTCGCCAACAGCTTTCACGACCTTTGGTCCCTGGCGCATGAGCTCAGTGAAATCTCGGAAATACCAGGATTGGAAACCAACTCTATTGGGAGGCTTGCAGAGCAAATCCGTTACAAGATGTTGACCCTTTCATCCCTATGCACGTCCTTTAATGAGGAGTCGAACACATCTCCGTATGCTCTTTTCAATGGATTGATCCACTTTCTTGATGACATTTCAGAACAAGTCTTAACGGAAAGGAGTCGATTCCATAATGTCTGAACACGTGATGCGACTCCTCGATCCAACCATGAAACTTAGGCAATGCCGCGTGTGCTACGCCACTCACCGAGCTTCCGACCTCACCTCCTCTGTACTTGGCGACGAGGGAAGTCGAAGAAAGTAAAGCTACCCGTAGAGGCACCGCGCTTGCCAGAAAGGAGGATGCCAAAATGAATGGGCAAAGCAAGAGACCGAGGAAGCGGCACCCTGGCGTATATAAAGTGACCGGCAAAAGGGGAGTAAGCTACGGCATTGATTTTATCCATCCCCAGACCGGGCAGCGGATTCGAAAAATTCTCAAGGATGTAAAAACTGAAGCCGAGGCGGCTCAAGTAAGGGCCATCGAGATTGCAGACGCAGCCCGGGACGTTCTAAGCAGAGTGTACGGTATTAAGGGGCAGTCCAAGCCCATTTTGTTCGAAGTGATGGTTGACCAATACATCACCTGGGCCCGAACGAACAAGAAATCGTGGAAAACAGATGAGTATAGAGGCCGTGCGCTCAAGCGCCTTTTCAGTCGAAAGCTACTGTCCGACATCACCCCTTTTCTTGTCGAAAAGTACAAAGTCATTCGCGCCAAGAAGGTCGAGAAGGCAACGGTCAATAAAGAGCTGATCTTGGGCGGTCAGGTTTTCGAAAAGGCCACCGAGTGGGGCAAGTGGAACGGGCAAAACCCGTTTCGCATCGCCCCCAAATTCAAGGTTAGGAAGAGGCAGAAGCCTCGCTCACTCCTGCCTGAGGAAGTCCGTGCGATTCTGGATGAAGTCAGACATCCAGTGATACGAGACATGATCGAGTTCGACTTCCAGACGGGATGGAGGATCAGTGAAATTCGCAACCTCAAATGGAAAGACGTGGACTTGAATAACTCGATGGCTTGGATAGCGGATCCCAAGAACGGGGAACCTATCCAGGTTCCCCTCAACGATGCAGCGCTATCCATCATTGAAAGGCAGCACCGAAGGGGCGAGCACGTATTTTGCTTCAAGAACGGAAGGCCTTTCAAGACCAACCTTACTGCAGGGATCAGGAACGCAGCTGTAAGAGCGGGTGTAGAACTCCCGCGGCGGAAAGCATGGCATATTTTGCGCCGCACCTGGGCCAGCATGTTCCTTCAGAACGGAGGGGACGTCGAGACTCTCAGACAGCTAGGCAACTGGAAAGACTACAGCATGCCTCTTTGGTACGCGGCTCCGGCAAACATCGAGCATCAGAGGGCAGTCCTTAACCGACTCCCGACCCTCGGTGCCAGAAATAAGGCAGAAAAAGGAAAAGTTGTAAGTATAACACATTGAAATCATGCATTTTTTATTCCAAAATAAGAAGCCCTCAAAATCCAGTGGCCCTTGCGGCCGTGAGAGTTCGAGTCTCTCCTCCGGCACCAGCCAGATTGCGGGGCCTTGCGGGCATGAGGATGTCCGGAGGCCCTGTTTTTTTTGATA
>JAFDGP010000385.1 GCA_019309245.1 Deltaproteobacteria bacterium
AATATTGTTTATCAATCCGTTACACCAAAGGCATGGTAGCACCTACAGGGCCAGAAATCTAAAGAGGCTGCTTTCGAAAAACCACGCAGTCGCCTATGTGGAACCTCGAAGGGCGGATAGCACACCTTGGGCGTGGCTTTTGGCCGCTGTTGCGTATCTGTGGACCGGGCTTTGTGCAAAGTTTGATATCTTGTTTCTGCAAAAGGCCATGGTCGTGACGTTGCCGTGTCTTGCAGTGGCCAGGTTGAAGAGAAAATGTGTGATCATCGATTTCGATGATTTGGACTCTCACTGGCAGGCACCGGGTTGGAAGGCGTGTCTTACACGGGCTGGGGAGTATTTGATGCCCAGATGGGCGGACGCCATCACTACCCACAATACATACCTGAAGGCCTATTTGGACAGGATTTGCCCGAAGCCAAAGTATGTGATACCCCAGGGCGTGGATTCGACCCTGTTCAATCGGAATAGGCGGGATGGAGATTTGCGGCGGCAGGACTTGGGGCTGAGTGGAAAAAAAGTTTTGTGTTTTTTGGGGTCATTTACGCGGGGTTCGGCCGCCGACTTGGATATTATTCTGGAGGCCGTTCGAATCCTGACAGACCGGAATGAACATTTCGTGCTGATGATTGTAGGCGGGGAAGGGCCGCTTGAAGAGCAGTACCGACAAGATATTGAACGACTTGGCCTGACAAGGCGCGTGATCATTTCGGGGCGAGTGGATCAAAAAGAGGTCCCTTGCTATCTTCGTCTTGCAGACTACGGACTTGTTTGCATGCGGGACAATATGTCAAACCGGTTCAGGGTCTCACTCAAGGTTTTGGAATACCTTGCCATGGGGCTAACCGTGATCGGCCATGTGGTAGGGGGCACGCGGGATGCCTTAGGCGATTTTTGTTTTTTATGTGAACCGACGGCTCAGTCTTTGGCCGAGACGATCCAAAGAGTGAGTATGGGCAAATTGAGAAAAAAAAGCGCGCGGGATTTCATTGTAAAAAACTTGGACTGGGAGATATTTGTCCCGCTCCTGGACCATGTAATTAAGGATTGTCAAAGGGCGAAAATGCTATGAGAATTGTCTTTGTAGATGGACCCTGGCCTCATTTCGGACATCGGACCCAACGGTGGGCTCACAAGAACCCGGGCGGAAACATCAACCCCCCTCCTTTGTTTCAGATGTATGCGGCGTCTGTGGCTCGGAAAAGGGGCTTTGATGTGGCTCTGTGGGATGCCCCGGTAAGAGACATGGGCTTTGAGGATGTGGTGGAGGAAATTACGCAGTTTTCTCCCGACCTCATCGTTCAGAACACCTCGACCGCAAGCTTTGACCACGATGTCCGTTTGGCTCACATGTTGAAACGGAAAAAGGACTGGCCCCTGGTTATGGTCGGACCCCATGTGACGGCTTTGGCCGACCAGATCATGAGGAAGGTCTCGGCTGTGGATCTCATTGCCCTTGGGGAATATGACGAGACCATTGCAGATGTCGCTTCAAACCTGGATGACCTTTCAAGGGTGTCCGGGATCGTCTATCGCGATGGAAAAGACCTGGTTCGTACCGAGGCCCGACCCCTCATTCGTGATCTGGATACCTTGCCTTTTCCCGCCTGGGACCTCGTGGACATCCACCGGTACTGGGAATCCATGTTCCCCTGGACGAAGCGACCGGTGGCGACCATCATGAGCAGCCGCGGATGTAATTTTCGGTGCTCTTTTTGTCCGTACCCCCAGGTGCTGTTTCAATTCAGGCTCAGGCTCAGGGATTTGAGCCGTGTGGTGGACGAGATACAATGGCTGAAAAAACGATTCGGGGCCCGGTTTTTTTACTTTGAAGATGACAATTTTACCGCCTCGTGGAAACGGGTGGAGACGTTTTGCCGTCTGCTTTTGGAAAGAGGGGTTAAGATTTCGTGGGGGTGCCTGTCCAGGACGGACAAGGTCACCGAAGAACGGATTCGACTGATGAAGAAATCGGGATGCTTTCTCATCAAGTACGGCGTGGAATCCGGGGTTCAGAGCACATTAGACGCAATCGAGAAGCACAAACCATTGAGAGACGTGGTTCATGCCTTTGCCGTTACGAAGAAGGTCGGCATCACCGCCCATGCGACCGTGATGGTCGGGGCAGCTCACGAAACCAGAGAGACGATTTATCAGACACGAGAGTTTGTGAAAAAACTGGGTCCTGACTCGGTCCAGTTCAGCATCTGTACCCCCTTGCCTGGCACCAAATTCTGGGATGAATGCGAGGCCAACGGTTGGTTGAGTTACCATGAATGGGAGGACTTCGACGGGGTGACGGGGAGAGTATTGGAATACCCCGGCTTGTCGAAAAAAGAAATTAGAGAAGCGGTTCAAAACTCCTATCTGGATTACTATTCTTCTCCGGCCCATATCAGGCAGCGTTTGAAAACGATGATTTTCGGTCCGGAACGCGTCTCTCAGTTTGTGAGAAACTTCTGGCTGTTGAAACG
>JAFDGP010000386.1 GCA_019309245.1 Deltaproteobacteria bacterium
GTCCGGATTCCCGGACAACCGGTTGCTTGGAGTCCGGATTCCCGGACAACCGGTTGGAATTCCCTTCAGGATCGGGTGGTGAGGTTGTGCTTTTTCAGCCGTTCATAAAAACTGGACCGAGGAAGGCCGGACACCTCGCAGGCCCGTTTCAGGTCGCCGCCGCTCGCTGAAATCAGGTATTCGAGGTATTTTCGTTCTTTAGTTGCCAGGTACTCTCGAAGGGACTGAAAGGGTTTGTCGATCCGCAGCACATCATCATTCAGACGAAAATCACGACGCTTGATCCCGTTTTTCACCGAAGCGCGGGCCACCGCAATACGGATATGTTCGGGCGCATGTATGGGAAGCAGGAGGGACGCATCGCGGGCATTGTAAACCGCCATTTCCATACAGTGGACCAGTTCCCGCACATTGCCCGGCCAGTTGTATACATGCAACAGACTCAAGAATTCCGGACTGAGGCCCTTTGCCTCAGTGCCGAGTCGATCACAGAACCGGTTTGTGAAGTGACATGCGATGTCCTGGATATCCTCTCGACGTTCTCTTAAAGGAGGCAGGTCGATTACCATGGATCGGAGCCGAAACAGCAGGTCTTTCCGAAATCCCCCGGTCTTTACCATCTCGTCCAGGTTGCGATTGGTCGCTGCGACCACCCTGAAATCGCTCGCCAATTCGTCGCTGCTCCCCACAGGACGGAAGCGGCGGTCTTCCAGGACCCTCAAGAAGCGCTTTTGGACACTCAAGGAGAGTTCTCCTACTTCGTCTAGAAAAAGGGTTCCTCTGTCGGCCTGTTTGACCAGGCCCTCGTGGGTGGTATCGGCACCGGTAAAGGCCCCCTTTTTGTGTCCAAAAAGCGTGCTTTCCACAAGGGTTTCAGGCAGAGCCGCACAGTCCACCACCACAAAGTTGCTGGGAGCACGCACACTGTTTTCATGGATGGCCCGGGCAAAAAGTTCCTTGCCTGTACCCGTTTCCCCGGTAATGAGAACATTGAGGTCACAGCTTGCCGCATGCGCCAGAAGGTCCACACAGTGTCTCATTTGCACACTGCTGCCAACAATCCCGTCCCGTTTGAGTGCGACGAATGGTCGTTTTGCCCTCCTTTGTTCGCGGTACTGCAGCGCCCGCAAAAGCGAAAGTTGTACAGCTTCTACGGAAAGGGGTTTCTCAATGTAGTCCCACGCACCGCTCTTGATCGCAAGCTCCGCCCCATCAGGACTCCCCTCACCTGTAATGATGATGACTTCGGGTGAACAAGGCATCCTGCGAATTTGAGGCAGCCCGTGGAGTCCGTTTCCATCAGGCAGCCTGACATCCAAAAACACCACGTCGAAATCCCCAGAACGAACCTGTTTCAGGCCGTCTTTGAGTGTCAGCGCATAAGATACCTTATGGCCCTCGGTCGCGGCAATATTGCCGATAGCCTCACAGATCGCTTTTTCGTCATCAATCACCAAGGCGCTCGCCATAACTCCTGCCTATCATTCATCATGCCTTGCAGGTGACCGCAAAACGCCGCCCAGCAATGTCTCAGACGGCCTGTTCCATCACCTTTCGGACCGTTTTAGCCATGTCTTCCATGACAATGGGCTTCGTGACAAATTCGCGGATGCCCAGATCCTTTGCCCTGTTTGCATCGGTCATCTCACTGAAGCCGGTGCAAAGAATAATTGGAATATCGGATCGGACACCCATGAACGCCTGAGCAAGTTCCACCCCGGTCATATGCGGCATGGTCTGGTCCAAGATTACCAGGTCGAATTCGTCCGGGGATGTCCGGAAAGCCTCCAACGCCTCGAGGCTGCTGGTGCTCATCCTGACCTCGTATCCCAGGTATCTCAACATGTGGCCCACCGAATCAACAATGGACTTTTCATCGTCGACCACCAGGACGTGGCCCTTGCCAGCAGGAAACGAGGCTTGGGGTTCCACGGCGGAAGTGTCCTGACGGTCGGCAAGAGGGAAAAAGACATGGAAGGTGGTGCCTTCTCCCGGCTTGCTTTCCACCTGGATGCCGCCGCCGTAGCTTTTCATGATTCCATGGACCACGGAAAGCCCCATGCCTGTTCCTTCCCCAGGAGCCTTTGTCGTAAAAAACGGGTCAAAGATACGCCCCATGACAGAGGGAGGAATACCGGGGCCGGTATCACGCACACTGAGCCGCACGTACCGGCCTGGGACAAGATCACCATCCAGACAAGGCACAGGGTCCCTGTCCGAGATCACTTCGGAAAGGTGGACTTCCAGGATCCCGCCTTTTTTCCGCATGGCATGTGCTGCATTGGTACCAAGATTCATCAAGACCTGATAGATGTGGGTCGGGTCCGCCGTCACCGCAGCAGTTGCTCCACCAATAAGACACCGAATATCAATGGTGGCGGGAAGCGAAGATCGAAGCAATTTAACGACCTCTTTGATGATCGGTGCCACCGTTAAACGGTGACGTCCGGATTCCGACTGCCTGCAAA
>JAFDGP010000387.1 GCA_019309245.1 Deltaproteobacteria bacterium
GGCCGGCTGCCTGTGGTCCTCAGGCGGGATCAGGCCTATATCGGCGTGATGATCGACGACCTGGTGACCAAGGGGACCCAGGAACCCTACCGGATGTTTACTTCCAGGGCCGAGTACCGCCTGTTGTTGCGGGAGGACAATGCCGACTTGAGGCTTCGGGGACTTGGGCATGAGATCGGCCTGGTCTCTGATGCCCTTTATGAAAAGTTCAGGCAAAAACGAAATTCGGTGGATCTGCTTTTGAACCTGCTTTGCGAGGGTCGTCTCAATCCGGATCCGGAGACCAACCGCCGTCTTGAAGAACTCGGCATCGGGGCGATCAACCAGCCGGCAGCCCTGATGGACGTGCTGAAAAGGCCGGGGGTGACCTTGGAAAGCCTTGCCGAGTTTGACCGACGGCTTGTTGAGTTTCCACAGGAGGTGGCCGGGCAGGCCATGACCATGGTGAAATACGATGGATACATCAAACGTCAAATGGAGCAGGTTGAACGCTTTAAACAGATGGAGGGCCTGACCATTCCGGAGGATTTCGACTATCAGACCATTCCGGGGCTATCGAACGAGGTCAAGGAGAAGTTATCCAGGATTCGGCCGGTTTCTCTCGGGCAGGCCTCTAGGATTTCGGGAATGACGCCTGCGGCCGTTTCGGTGATTCAGGTCTATTTGAAAAAGAGAGCGGCGGTGTAGGATTGGTGCGTGGTGGCTTAGGGGGGATTCAATTGCTTTGTTTCGGTGGCATCCATACCGGCGGCGTGCATGGATAGGGGCTTGAATGAGGGCTGAGGCCGCGTTTTTTCAAGAGGTGTGGCAGGCGTTTTGGGCGGCGGTTTTTCCTCGAAAGTGTCTGATATGCGGCAAGCTGGAGGGGATGGCCGTTGAAGCACGATCTTCGGAGGTCGGGGCCTGGCCCGAGCAAATGGCGGTCTGGTTTTGTGGGACGTGTTGCAGGAGCATTGCGCCGGTTGTTCCGTCATTTTGTGTGCGGTGCGGCCGGCCTTATGCGTCCAGGCAAGGCCCCGGGCATACCTGCTTGGAGTGCTTGACCCGGCAGTGGTATTTTGAAAAGGCCCGGGCCTTCGGGCTGTATCAGGGCAGTCTGCTGGAGGCAATCCATCGCTTCAAGTACGGCGGCAAACTTTCCCTGGCCCGGCCCCTTTCATCCCTGATGAGGCGTACGTTTGAGACGTTCTGGGAAAAGGAGTCGGTTGATATGGTCGTTCCTGTGCCATTGCATCGCAGGCGGCTTCGAAAAAGGGGGTTCAACCAGGCTTATTTGTTGGGAAGCGGAGTGACCGGAAAAAATGGAATCGTCCTTGACGGGCGCGCCCTGTATCGCCGCCGGAAGACGGAACCCCAGACCGGCCTCTCACGCGAACAGCGACAGAAGAACATTCGAAGAGCTTTCGCAGTCCGGTGGCCGGAGCGGGTTCAGGACAGAAAGATCCTGCTGGTCGACGACGTATTCACCACCGGGGCGACGGCTGATGCCTGTGCTCAGGTTTTGATGGAGGCCGGGGCGGCACGGGTGGATGTTTTGACATTGGCAAGGACGGTTTAGCTAAAGGAGGCGTTACGTGCGGAGGTTCAAGGCCGGTATTGTCCAAATGGACATTTGTTCCGGTGATGTGAAAAAAAACCTGGCCGTGGCGCAAAGGCGCATTGCCGCTTTGTCCGACAGAGGGGCCCGTCTTGTCCTGCTGCCCGAAATGTGGTCCACGGGTTTTTCGTATGATCGGCTTGAAAGTCTGTGCGCAACCACACCGGGTGTACTTGAGGCCCTTTTAAGGCTTTCTGAGGACAGGGCGCTTACAATCATTGGATCCATGCCGGAAAGACAATCCGGCCATATCTACAATACAGCCTATATAGTGGACCGGGGAGCCGTGGCAGCAAGGTATTCCAAGGTGCATCTTTTTTCGCCGACCGGAGAGGACCGTTTTTTTCGTGCAGGGGCAAAGGCGGTTATGGCGAACACGACCTTGGGCCCCATAGGGTTGATGATATGCTATGATTTGAGATTCCCGGAATTGTGCCGGACGGTGGTCCTTCGCGGCGCCCATATGGTGGCGGTTGTGGCCCAGTGGCCCCAGGCGCGCATCGGTCACTGGGATGCGTTGTTGAGGGCAAGGGCGGTTGAAAACCTGGTGTTTGTGTTTGGCGCCAACCGATGTGGCCGCGACGGAGAGCTGGTTTTCGGCGGGCATTCGCGGATTGTTTCTCCCTGGGGGGTGGTGCTTGCCAGAGGGAGGGGGCGTCCGGAGAGTCTTCTCGCCTCCATTGATATAACCCTGGTTCGAGATGCCCGCAGACAGATTCCCTGTCTTAAAGAACGGGTGCCGGAGGCCTATGACTGAAAAGATCGTGGAACGCGAGACCCTCGCCCAACGCCTGAAGCCTGCAAGGGAGCAAGGCCTGCAGTTGGTCTTTACAAACGGCTGTTTCGACTTGCTTCATGTGGGCCATGTG
>JAFDGP010000388.1 GCA_019309245.1 Deltaproteobacteria bacterium
AAATCCACCGCCAAAAAAACGAAGATCGGACTCTTATGGCATGATTGCAGCGTGTTGAACAAAAACGCTGGTTGAAACCCTTCACTTGGCTTCAGCGTGGGCAGATCCATTTTAATCTTCGTTTTTTTGGCCCTTCGGGGATGCCGATTTTACCGGATCTGCTTTGTTGGTGGACGCTTGAAGTACAACAGTACGTCGGCACGCCCACCGCCTCGCATCTCCGGCAAACTCGGCAACCGGTGGATCCGGGGCCCCTCGGAGGCTTGACTTGTAAGGGGTGAAGTGTTAACTAATTTCTATCCATAAGTAGTGAAACGGCTGGCAACAGCCGGGCGTTGTCATCAACACTCTATGGCCGTCACGGGCACGGACGGCGTCAAGCATGTTCAGGCGGTGTAGCTCAGTCGGTTAGAGCATGCGGCTCATATCCGCAGTGTCCGGGGTTCGAGTCCCTGCACCGCCACCATCTTTTTTTGTACGAAGCCGCTGTCCTGGGGTCTCATCTCGGCAGGCTTGCCCCAAGCCGCTATTCACACGAAGCCATGCACGGATTTTACGGTCGAATTCTGGTGGTGGACCTCTCGCGGCAGCGGTATGTCCACGAAAGCGTAGATGAAAACGTCCCGGCCGCCTTTTTGGGTGGAAAAGGCCTGGGCTCTGCACTGCTGGCCGAACGGAACCCGGCCGGTGTTGATCCATTTTCTCCGGATAACCATCTGGTGTTCGCCACAGGGCCTGCATGCGGGACAATGGTCTGGGGCGGTTCACGCTATGGGGTTTTTACCAAGTCCCCACAGACCGGCTTTTATTCAGAGTCCTATGCAGGCGGCCGGGTTCCTGAGGCCATGGATGCCGCAGGCTATGATGCGCTGGTGGTCACGGGCCGGGCCCCCACGCCGGTGGTCCTGGTGGTCCGTCCCGAGGGAGCGGCGTTTCACAAGGCGGGCTCCCTGTGGGGGATGGACACCTACCGGGCACAAGATGCCGCTTTGGAGCGGTTTGCAAGGCAAGGCCACGGAAAGTCCGGGGCCGTTGTGATCGGCCCGGCGGGGGAAAACCAGGTCTGTTTTTCCGTAATTGAAAACGACTACTGGCGAAGCGCTGGCCGTACGGGTGCCGGGGCGGTCATGGGCAGCAAAAACCTGAAAGCTATTGTATTTCAGGGAAACCGTCGCCGTCAACCCGCAGACACGCGGGCGATCAAGACTCTTGCCGTGGCATTGTCCAGCACCTCCCGAACCAATGCCCAGGTGGCTGCGTACAGGACCAAGGGCACCCCCATGATGGTTGAGGTCATGAACCGGGCCGGTGGATTTCCAACCCGGTACTGGCGTGAAGGCTCCTTCGAGGCCTGGCGGCAGATCAGCGCCGAGGCCCTTCATACACGATGTCGGGTCACGCCAAAGACGTGCGCAAAGTGTTTCATTGCCTGTGGTCGTCTTACAACGGTCGAAAAAGGCCGGCACACCGGGCTCAGGATTGAAGGTCCGGAGTATGAGACGATCTATGCGTTCGGGGGGCTGTGCGCGATAGAAAGTATCGAGGAGATCATCTATCTGAACGATCTTTGTGACCGGCTGGGAATGGACACGATTACGGCTGGCAATCTATGCGGACTCGCCATTGAGGCGGCCCGGCGGGGCAGGATCGACGACGAGGTGGATTACGGTCGGCCCGAGCTCGTGGCGAGCCTTTTAAAAAAGATCGCTTTTCGGCAAGGGGTTGGGGATGTCCTGGCCCGGGGTATCCGGGTGGCCGCCCGACACTGGAACCTTGAAGACATTGCCGTCCACGTAAAAGGGCTGGAGCCGGCGGGCTATGATCCACGCGTGTTGAAAGGGGTCGGTCTGGGGTATGCCACATCGGACCGGGGGGCCTGTCACTTGCGGGCAACCTTTTACAAACCGGAGCTTTCGGGCATGATTGATCCACAGGCGACGGAAGGCAAGGCCACCCTGTTCGTGGACTATGAAGACCGGTTGACCCTGTTTGACACCCTGATCCTGTGCCGCTTTTACCGAGATCTTTATCCCTGGGAGACCCTGTGCGAATTGGTGAACGCGCTGACAGGCTTGAAGGCCGATGAAGGGATCTTACGATCCGTGAGCAGCCGAATTGCCGATACAGTGCGTCGATTCAATACTCAAGAAGGGCTGCGCCCGGAGGACGACCGGCTCCCTGAACGCCTTTACCGGGAATCTCTTAAGACGGGACACCACATCGAAAAGGCCGAAATGCGCCGTATGATCCAGGAGTACTACCGGTTACGGGGATGGGACGAGCACGGCCGCGTGCGGCCGAGAAATACAACACCTCCGGCTTGACACGCCCGCCGGCTCACAGATATAGTATAGGAAATCACTGAAGAACTTGTAGCTTGCTCCAACCCATTGTT
This sequence comes from Deltaproteobacteria bacterium, assembly GCA_019309245.1. GTDB lineage: Bacteria > Desulfobacterota > Desulfobacteria > Desulfobacterales. The sequence goes on from JAFDGP010000388.1 coordinate 2,396, forward strand.
TTTCTATCAACATGCCGTTTTTCGGCGGAAAGGGACCCCGGCCATGAAACTCTCCACAA
>JAFDGP010000389.1 GCA_019309245.1 Deltaproteobacteria bacterium
ACCATCATGACCTGTCTGTACAATGGATTGGTAAAATACAAAGAGGGAAGCTGGGAGGTCGTGCCGGACCTGGCCACATCCTGGGAAGTCTCTCCCGATGGTAAGTCCGTTACGTTCCACCTGCGCAAAGGGGTTCAGTTCCACAAAGGCTATGGTGAAATGACGGCTGAAGACGTCAAATTTTCTCTTGAGCGGATGAGTGATCCGAAGCAAAAGTCACCCGAGAAAGGTCAGTGGAAACTGCTTGATCACGTGGAGGTGGTCGACAGGTACACGGCAAGGCTGGTTCTGAAAGATCAGAAGGTAAACCTGTTTACATCAGCTCTTCCTATGAATACTGGAATGATTGTCTCAAAGAAGGCCGTGGAAGATATGGGTCGAGAGAAATTCAGCAGGAACCCAATCGGTACCGGCCCTTATGAGTTGGCCTCATGGGAACCGAAAACACATATTAAACTGATCGCGTTCAAAGACTACTGGGGAGAAAAGCCCAAGATCAAGAAAATCACCTTTCTCCCTATTGTTGAGGATAGCACTTGCGAAACGGCGCTCAAGACAGGAGAGATCGACATCGGGCGTTCAGCCCCGGTTAATTTCAAAAGCTTTAAAAAGAATGCCAGGTTCAAGGTATACTCCAGGCCTGCTTTGAAAACATACTGGCTCGGCATGACCCTTAGCCACCCACCTTTTGACAACCTGAAGCTTCGTCAAGCCTTTCGATATGCGGTTAATGTGGACAGTATTGTTGAGGCGGCCTTTTATGGTACGGCCAAACGCGCCAACACGATATTACCGCCTGGACTTCCGGGATACTGGGCCGATGCGCCGGTATATAACCAGGACATTGAAAAGGCCAAAAGCCTGATGAAAGAAGCCGGCAAACCGCACGGGTTTAAGGTCAGGCTATATGTTCCGGCCAGTGACGCTGAAAAGATTATGGCTGAGGTAATCAAGGCCGATGCGGCCAGTGCAGCCATTGATGTTGAGATTGAGGTCAAGGAAATCGGTGCCTTTAACGAGGCTGCCAACAAGGGCCGGACAGACGCCTATATCCAGTTCTACACCGCCACCGTGGACCCGGATTATATCATGCGCTGGTTTGCCGGAAAATCCTGGAACCCCAGCCAGTGGCGTAACGCCAGGTACGCTGAATTGATAAGGAAAGGTGCCAGCGAGATAGATCCGAAAAAGCGGGCGAACATATATCTCGAAGCGCAAAAAGAAATCGATAAGGATTGCTGGGCCATCTGGTTGACCCACGGGACAAAGTTCTGGATTGCCCAAAAGAACATAAACATTGGCGAAATTTATCCCAACGGCCGCCTGGCACCGTGGACGATAAGTTTCAAGTAACCCCTCTTTGGGCTCTCCCGGGTGGGTCTGTCCGCGATCAGAGAAAGAGGCGACAAGACTATGTTGAAATACATCATCAAAAGAACCTTATGGATGATTCCGACTTTGATCGGTGTATTGATCATTCTCTTCAGCCTGACCTACCTGATGCCCGGGGATCCGGCATCTGTTATGCTCGGTCCCCGGGCTACACCCGAATTGATTGCGGAGCTCAATAGCCGGCTTCATCTTGACCGGTCGATGCCGGTGAGGCTGGGCTATTATTTGCTTGACATAGTCAAGGGTGATTTAGGCACTTCAGTCTGGTCTGGTCATAAGGTCAGGTCGCTCATTGCCGAGGCTTTACCTCATACCGTCTTGCTGGCCGTAACCAGCCTGGGCATTGCCGCCTTTATCGGAATCCTTTTGGGGGCGTTTGCCGCCATTCGGCGGGATAGTCCTGTGGGCGGCGTCGTGACCATCGTTTCACTGCTGGGTGTGGCGATGCCGGATTTTGTGGCTGCACTGCTCTTGATGCTCCTGTTTTGCGTTCAAATTCCAATATTGCCTGCCTTGGGAGCCGGTGCCGAAGGCAATGTGGCCGACATCGTTGTGCATCTGATTCTGCCGGCCACAGCCCTGGGCATTGGCTGGGTTGGGTACTTGTCCCGGCTCATGCGTGAGTCCATGCTGGATGTCCTGGATTCCGACTATATTCGCACTGCACGGGCTTTTGCTGTCCCCAAGGGCAGCATTGTCTACCGGTACGCTTTGAAAAACGCCGTGATTCCCTCCATCAGCGTCATCGGCCTGGGGGTGGGGAAACTCCTGGGCGGGGCCGTGTTTGTGGAGATTATCTTCAGCCGGCCGGGCCTGGGCAAATTGATCGTAGATGCTGTTTATGCCAGGGATTTTCCCGTGGTCCAGGGAGGTATCCTGGTGGCGACTGTTTTATTCGTCTTGGCGAATCTTATCGCTGATATATCCTATGCCTTCGTGGATCCGCGGATTCAGTACCAATGATAGAGGAAGCGTTTTGTGGAAACACAAATCGGAAATCAATTCGAAACCGGGACAAAACCTGCTTTGATAAGCCTGAAGCGTAAATGGCCTGACAAGCT
>JAFDGP010000390.1 GCA_019309245.1 Deltaproteobacteria bacterium
ACGAGGGCGGTCTTTTGCCACCCCGTTCCTTTCCTGAAAAGTTGTTTGAGGAAGGGAAAAATCCACCTTAAATAACCCTAAAATCTGTCCAAAGAAAGGGGAGCACCTCAATATTCTCAACGACCGGGTGGTTCCCTTCTTCGAGGAGCACGAAATCCCTCTGCTTCGAGTCCTCACAGACCGGGGCGCCGAGTACTGCGGCAAGATCGAGCACCATGAGTACCAGTTATACCTGGCCCTGGAGAATATCGAGCACACAAAAACCAAAGCGAAAAGCCCTCAAACCAACGGTATCTGCGAGCGATTCAACAGAACGGCGCTCAACGAGTTTTACCGTATTGCATTTCGCAGAAAAGTGTATAATTCTATCGACGAGTTGCAAAAGGATCTGGACGAGTGGCTCAAGGAATACAACGAGGAGCGAACTCACAGCGGGAAATACTGCTTCGGAAAAACGCCGATGCAAACGTTCAAAGATTCTATACCGCTGGCGAAGGAAAAAATACTGAACTCGACTCTACAGACAAACCAAAACCAGGAGGCCCGGGCGTCAGGTTAAGTCCTGGCTAGTACAAATGTGTCCTTTGGAATCACAGACCTCTTAAACTTTTTTAGTATTGTTAAAATCAATCTTGATTAATTGCCTGAAGTTGTTCTGCTCTATGGGAAAGATCACCTTGAGACGGTATCTTTTCTCCAGTTTCCTCTGCCCGGCGAAGCACTGTTTGCCTGGACTCGAATTCGCGTTTCAGTTCCTTTTCTGTCATACCTTGCTCACTCCAATACGAAATATCGCCTTCCTTGAAGCGTAGATGAGGATTTACTTTCCAATGGTTGAATAAGCCGTAAAACCGTGCAAGCTTGCGTATCTCTTCTTTTGTTGGCCGGTTTGGATTATCCACACGTGGGAGTCGAGAACTTTCTTTAACAGATGAGTTAGGTTGAGTGGATGATTCTGATGAGGTCTGATTATCGGGTGGCACCGGAGGTTCTAGTAATTTCTTCTCCAGAACAAGTTTCTGTTCCTGGAGCAATTCTATTTGGGCTTTCAGTGTTTCTATACGCTCCTTAAGAAAAAACTGAGACACTTCCCACACTGCCGGGGTTACGATAATTATAACGACCAGAAAAACAAGGCCATGCTTTTTTATGCTTTTTATGATTGTTACAATCTTATCAATCATAAAATCACCCATTTCAAGAAAACGTCCCTTGTGTTGTAGAGAACCCGCCCTTTGACTAAATAATTTCCTTAAAGTGATTTTTAAGGTGCACCCTATTCTGCCCCATAACACCTTTCAATAAAAGAATGGGGTAGTCGAAAACCTCTCTCGTTCTCTCTGTCTTGGTTCAGCGGGAAACGGAGTGTCCGCTGTTTTTTTAAGTTAGTACGGTTGCCAGATTTTGGGCGTTTTAGCCATCTATGAGAAGGGGTTTTTTTGAGGCATATGGGGTCTATCGAAGGATGGATTAGTTTGGGTGGGCGAGAGGTTGTTTCCCGCCCGTCATCCTTACGATGAGCCCCATCGGGTTATCCCTCGGCAGGTTGCTCCCCAGCAGAGCCTGCTTCCGTTTCACCCGACAAGTTCAATTTAGCATCGGCGTTGATATGTTGTCAACTGTCTGACCGCATGTAGCTAGGCGACGCGCCTTCCGTATCTCGCGGGCCTCGTCAAGTTTGCGGTCTCGCTCTTCCCAAATCTGTTTTTCTCTGCCTTCGAGCCTATCTTTCGGAGCCACATATCCAATGGCGCTGTGGAGTCTTTCGTTGTTGTAGTACGCGACGTATTCTCCCACCAGGCGGCGAGCTTCTTCAAGGCTGAGCGGCGTCTTCGGCCTGATGCATTCACGTTTGACGCTCTGATGCCACCGCTCAATTTTGCCGTTCGATTGCGGGTAGTATGGCGACGTTTTGACGTGGGTCATGCCGCTCAATCTGATGAACTCCTTGAAGTCTTTCGCGATGAATTGCGGGCCGTTGTCGGAGATAATTCTCGGCCTGGCGTCCGGATATTTGTCCTTCGCCCGCTGGATGATTATCTCCACGTCAGCCTCCGTCATAGCTTCTCGAATGTCCCAGTGGACGATGTACCGGCTGCATCCGTCGAGAACGCTGCACAGGTAGTAAAAGGTGGCGCAGATGTTGATGTACGACACGTCGATGTGCCAGTGTTCATGCGGCTTTAACGGTTGCGTGAATCCCGTCCCCTTCTGCGACGGCTTGCTGTTCCATCGCTTTAGCTGAACTAGTCTAGACTAGTTCATTTTTAACTGTTTGTTATCTGGGAGGATTTTCCCCTCTTTTCTTTTTACACACAAATTGAAACGTTACCCTAATCAATAAATCTCCGGCGATTTTCGGATTCATTCAGTTGCAAAACGTTTGTTTCATTTTGTTGCGTTTTGCCCGATACCTGCTAGCATAAGGCTCGCGGTGGCTATTAAAT
>JAFDGP010000391.1 GCA_019309245.1 Deltaproteobacteria bacterium
GTGTTTGAAGTGCCTCAAGCCCTATGACTGAAAGAGCACATCACCCTCGAAGGGGTCATGCTTGACATCGCACGGTCGATCTTCTATGAACACGTATAGATCATTGTTGGGCTGCACGATGTAAAGAGGGTTTGCAAACGGTCTTATAACGAAGGCGAAACAGGAGGAGTCTCATTGATGAAAAAGATCAAGAACGAACTGCAGGCTGTATCAAAAGAATTTGACGCCCTGACCAAAAAAACCAGGCAATTGACCGCGGATCTGAAAAAACTGGCCGCAGACCAACTCGAAAAGGCCCGGGAAGCAGTCAAGCCAGAGCGGGCCGCACGAAAGACGGCTCAGGCGCTCAAGTCGCTTACCAAGACCATGGAAAAAATCACGCGGGCGGTGGAGAAATTCGAACAGGAACACGCCGCCCCGAAACGGAAAACCGGCAAACCGAAGACCACTGCTCGAAAAAGGTCCGCCAAACCGAAGACCGCGACAGATGAGGTGTTGGCCATCATCAAGAGATCTAAAAAGGGAGTGGACGTACCGACCCTGATGAAAAAGACAGGCTTCCAGGAAAAGAAGGTCCGAAACATCGTGGCCAAGGCCTTTAAGCAAGGCCGGATCAAAAGAAAGGGCAGGGGCATCTACGTGGGGGCATAGCGCACCGACCAATTTGATTTCTCCGTTTTGGCACACTGGCCCCAGTTTTTCTGAAAGCAGAGAGCATTAAGGGCATGGTTTATGCATCTGTTTTAGGGCGTAGGCGGCATTCTGGGGTCGGTGGCGAACCTTCTCTCCGCAGACAAAACAGACCCTTAGGGCAGAGATAACGACCCCGACTCCGGTTTCCCGCCGGACTGAGGACGCCATCCCGGCGTCAAAAAATCGACATCCTTCCGACACCTTTCCTGACACCCTGTGAAAAAATAGTCACATGAGGCCATGTGGTTGCCTATGAAGTGATTTTTTTGTCTTGCATAGCATACAAATGTATGCTATAGTTTTTGAAGTTCATCCGGAAATCTGCAGAAAGACATTTGCAAAACACATTGCTCTTGCTCACAGGGGAACATTTTGCGTTCACCAACCTCTCGCGGCACCCGAGTCGTTTTTCCGAAAGGCGATATGCCCCGCCTGAGGCGGGTACGGCCTTCCGCGAGGCTCGGCTTGGATCATATCGCCTGGAGGAAAGACAACCCGAGTGCCGGCTTACGCAAAGGTCTCGAAAAAAGACCGTGACATGGAGGCAACCCATGACCCCAAAGACCCCACCGGGGCAAACCCGCCACCGGGTCTACCATTTTGTGCGAAAACGGCTCCTTGAAGGCAGGCCACCCACGGTTCGAGAGGTACAGGCAGCCTTTGGATTCCGATCCGTCCAAACCGCACGGGCCCACCTTGAAACCCTGGTCTCTGAGGGCAAACTGATCAAGGAAGCCTCCAAGGCCCGGGGGTATCGCTTGCCGGAGGTGGGACAACTCCCCGCCCCTGCGCTGGTCCCCCTGCTGGGCCAGGTGCAGGCAGGGACCCTGACCACTGCCGTGGAAGATCCGGAAGGCTACGTGGCGGTGCAATACCGGCATGGGCAAGAAACCCTGTTTGCCCTTCGGGTCCGCGGCCGGAGCATGACGGGTGCAGGGATCTTGCCGGGCGATGTGGTCATTGTGCGCCAGCAACCCTCTGCAGATCCCGGCGATATCGTGGTAGCCATGGTGGATGACGAGGCTACGGTCAAACGACTGCGTGTGCGGAAAAACCGCGTGGAACTGCACCCGGAAAACCCTCACTTCAAACCGATCGTTCCGGAAACCGGAGACCTTGTTTTGCTCGGCAAGGTGATCGAGGTAAGGCGCTATCTTGAAAACATCCCCGCACTCGCCTTTATCCACGGCGGGCACGCTGATCTCTTTGCGGGGTGAAGTGCGGCGGCGACGGGAAGCGCCTGGTCTGTATAACGTCTGCATCCATGTGTCCAAAGATAAACAATCCGGACCGGGATGGTGCCATGAAATCCGTTGTTGCGGCCCGGACGGCCTGTGTTGACTTGCCGGGCTTCGCCCTACAACTGCTCTTTCAGCAACACCCGGAATGGCGGAACACGCCCACAGCGGTCATTTCCAAAGAGACCGGAAGCGGCAAGATCCTGATGGCCTCTGCGTCGGCCCAAAAAAGGGGGATAACAGCCGGACTCCGGTATGCCTCGGCCTTGGGGCTGGTGCCGGAATTGCGTGCTGCCGCCGTGCCCGGAAACCGGATCAAAAACAGCACGACCGAGGTGCTGACGTGCCTGCAGACCTTTTCACCAAAAGTCCAGGCCACAAGAAAGCACTCCGGGACCTTCTGGATGGTCCTCTCAGGGATTGAGCGCCTGTATCCTTCTATTGATCTGTGGGCAAAGCGTGTCCTGGAGGCATTGCGCCGCATCGGCCTTAAAGCGGTGGTGGTCG
>JAFDGP010000392.1 GCA_019309245.1 Deltaproteobacteria bacterium
CATAGGCTCGCAGCACGCTTTCCCGACTAAAAAGCGAATTAACTAAGATCATGTCAAATGCGGCCGCGTTCGCACGCTCCTCGCGGACCTGCACACGCTTCCCGTGAAGCTGGATGAGATCGCCAATAAAGCGCCACAGCTGGCGAGGCGATCGCCATAATTGCCTGCCGAAGGAAGGAGCGGCCCAAGGGAGACGCGGCAATGCCTCGTAGAGTTGCCGATATGGCTCCTGTAGGTAGATTACGCTGGGAATACGCAGATAGCGCGCAATCGGACTGGTACCGAAGAATCTGCAAGGGGCTGCCAGCAGAAGATCAAAATCCTTCCTCTGGATTTCCTCGGCGCACTGCTTGCAGTGTGTGTGCATTGCACGGAGAGGGCTCACGACGGCGTAGTAGTCCTTAAACCAGCTACCCCGCACGCCACCGGGGCGAGCATCTGAGGTACAAGGAAGAATGTGTTCCTCTACGACGTGGGCCAAGGGCAAGTATTGCTGATCCGCCGTTGGCGGGCACCACGCCTCCACTAGATGGCCGCGCGCAGTCAGACCTCGAACCTGGTCGTAAAGTGCCCGCTTCCCACCCCCGCTAGGGAGGTTGTGCCATACGGCTATCTTGAGCGATCTCAATGCTCTGGCTGTATCTCGGTGCTAGGGTGTACGCACGTTCCCGAAATGGCTATTGTCCCGCTAGGTTGCTTTTTTGATGACGATGTCAACGACCTCGGCTGGCTGTTGCATGTCGCTCAACACGGCCGTTCTGCGAGCAAGACAAGCTTCAAGCCTTGTCGCTCGGCTTCGCGGCCCTGTGGGCGTCGCGGGGCCCGAAAAACAACCGCACACGTCGCTTGACCGCTCGGTAGAGCCGAACCGGCGGTTTGTTCCGAATGGACTGGAGCGCCCTTTTGCAGGCGTCACGCTCGGCAGATACGCGCTCGAAGGCTTTCCATGACATCGAAAGGATGTCAACGAGAGCGTCGCGCGCTCTGTCCTCCGAATAGCCTGGACGCTGTTCGCCCACGCGCTCGATCAGACGGCAGGCCCGTCTGCTCTCTGGTGCAATGTCCGAGTCGCGGCACCTGAAAAGCCACTCGAATGCACCCCGCCAGCACCAATAGTCAATAGTCTTCTCTTCCAGCCTCGGACCCACGCCCTCGATAAACGTCCTGACGTCTGCCTCGTTTTCCCCGTTGTACTCGAGGGCCACCTGCTTGCCGTTGAAGAGCCCCTTGCCAAGCAGCACTGTTGGCGTGTGGAGCAGAAGCGCATCAAACACCACCGAGGAGTTTATTGACACAACGACGTCAGCAAGGTCCAGGCAATCGTGGAGGTGAACCTCGCTTGTACAGCACCCAGCGGAGCCAAGCAATTTGCGAATGGCGTCGTCGTCGTCTTCGCCATAAGGGTGCTTCTTAGCCAGTATAAAGACATCATCGCCAGGACGAATGAGGCCGACGAGGAAGCGTAAAGCTTCTGCGTTCGATTGGAAGAACGGGGAAAACATTGAGATATTTGAATCCCGGTTCAACTGTCCCACGTATAGAATAACTCTGACTTTGTCCCCGATGCATAGTCTCTGCCGGAGTGCTCCGGTGCCCACGCGATCCACGGACTGCTTCCACCCTGTTTTCCCGGTGCCGAAAATCTCCTTCCTCAGCAATTCTAAGTCCCGGTGGATCCTGGCCTGGGGGCGTGGCGATCTCGTGCTTTCCGAGGCAAAGCTGCTTCCAGCGTTCATGCCCTTCGTATCCAACGCAAACGAACGTGGAAGCGGGCCCTTCTCGAAAAAAAGCCTCGGAATGCCGAGATGCTCGCAGATGCGGTCCAGAATGTAGCCAGGGGATTCGTACGGATTGTACAGAACGGCACAGTCCGGTAGATGCTTACTGACCGCGAAGGCGCTCGCCACGGCGAACGGATATGCCCATTCTGCCAGGCGCCACTCTCCCGACGGGGGCTCCGCTTTTGAAAGAAGATCCGTCAGCGCTCTCATTCGAACCCATGCCACCTCAGAACCTTCGCAGAACCCGTCATCACTGCACCTAGGCTTGCACACACGGCGTGCAAGGGACCACAAGTCTTCGACGATATACTCCGTATTCGTCCGAAACCATTCCGTACCTTCAGGCACGAAACCTCGATAAAGTTCGAAGTACCCCGGCCATGGGGCACCACCCACGTGTAGAAGCACTTTCATTCCCGATACCTCAAAGAGCCAATTCCGCACGTACTGCGACGAGCCCTGCCCGTGAGAAGCTGGCCAGCTATCGTGAGCAGTCGCTCACGAAACGTGCTATGGCCTCGCCGTCTCTAGGCTTGAGTCTTTGGAGATGCCGTCGTATAGCGGCAACGATACTATCTCTATTGCTGAGGAGATCGTCTATCGCCTGCGTAGCACGAGCGCCGAAAAACGCCTGTTTGTCCAACGCGTAAGCACCCAGACCGAAGAGGGAGAGCGCTCCTGCGTTTTTTCTCAGGTAGTAGTCGTCCAGTGCAATTGCGATGGCCGGGGTGCCTGAGCCAAGAGAGAAGACTATCGGATGATGTTTCATGGTCAAACAGAATGTACACCCCGCCATGATACCTCGTGTTACGCGATAGTCATAATCGTAATCCAGAATAAGCCCTGCACGCTTCATGCGATTGAGGCACATCTGTTCGGGACGCTCATCAACTCGGTGCATCGGCACAAAAAGAATCTGGAGGCGGTGCTTCTCAGAGACAAAGTCGCAAAGTTCAGCGAACCGCCTCGTGGCTCTCTCTGCCATTTCCTTGTCCTGGCCCCAGTGGTGGAAATTCGCCACTATGTATTCTCGTTGGGGGTCCACACCCGAGCGCCGCAGCCACCGCGTAACCTCCGCGTCGCCCGCTTGGCCACAGAACAAAGCGTCATCGAACGTTGCCTGCAGATGCGGACCCCGTATTCCAATCGACTCGATGTCCTTCATTGACCCATCCGTGTCCCTCAAGTAGATAAGGCGGGCCTTCCTGAGACCCCACCTGGCCAGTCTCCTGCTTGCCTTATCTTTGAACACACCTATTGTGTGACCGGACAACACTACCGGTGTCCCAAGCGCCTGGCTCAGGCTGATGAGCAGCATGTTATCCCAGAGCCTGCTCAAAGTCATGCCGGTAAGGTATCCTCCCCCGGAGAGATGGAGGACATCGGCAGTTCGGAGAAGTTCGAGGAGATTTCCCTCGCAAGGGTACGCACCAAAGAGCGGTAATCCCGCACGCAACATGCGCGCGTTTAGCATCATCCGCCTTCTTACGCGAAAGAAGCGTCGCTTGAAGGCATCGTTGGATTGGCCATAATCCGGGCTCTTGTCGGATTGAAAGAATACAATGCGTGGAGCGGGCTCCGATGTCACGCCGTGTGCAACTTGCGTGTATCCCGGGTTTGGGGAAAGCACGATCACTTCAGGATCGGGCAACAAGCGGCGCCAATGTCCGATGCTGGCTGCAAGCTGGGCCTCATCCCCCGTATTCCCGTAACCGAAACCACCTGCGATCAGCACTCGGAACTTCTCGGCGCGAGGTGGCCGAATCGCTTCTCGAAATCCGAGAACACGGGCCAGCCGCCCCAACCTTCGTCGCATGGGGGCTATCAGCCCTAGAAAGCGTCGGCGGTACCGTCCAGGGAGGCGAAGGAGCGATCTGAGCAGGTTCCTTGCTCTGCTCGTTGCGGACCCGGGGGCCAGAATCGTACGCACGGGGACCGTGCCCAATACTGAGTAGAGCCAACGGGACACGACGAGATTGAAACGATACATCCAGTAATGCTGGGAAGCAGCGCTCGTCCACTGCCCGCTGAACTTGTGCCCGAATCCCTGCTTGATGAGCGCGCGTCGTATCGGGGTCTTCCACGCCCAGCGATGCCAGACGTCGCACTGTTTGAAACGGGCCGTGACAATCTGCGAATGCTCGATCTCATTGACATCACAGGGCTCAACATGAAGACTGCCCTGACGGTTCAGATCCAGGAGAAGCTCCTTCAGCGGACTATTCCTTACGGTCAACAGCGAAATGCCGAGCGGATCCTGGCTCAGCCGGCCCCACGCGTCCTTGGCCGATAGGTCAGCGTCCGCGGCATAGAAATCGGGACAGTACAGACAGGATTCCTGGGCAAAGAGGTACCCACGCCAGGCCTCTGTGAAGCCGCTTTCAAAGCGGTTGACGCGGATCTCCCTGTCGTGGAGTCTGAAGTAGGTGTTAAAGTTATTTGCATCCTTGATGCCACCATGCTTGTCTCGCAAATTGGCGAGAAACGGCTCGTCCGTTGAAATCCCGTGCCGTTTGGCCAGCCAGTCAACAAACTGGCCGGTCACATTATGCGAACAGACGAGTCCGATTTTGAATCGAATCCGTGAACGGAATGCAGTGGGGAGTCGCTCCATCCCCCGCAAGACGCAGGGCACCCCAGTAACGGCACACGTCTCGTTACGACGAACGACCGCTCGCAGGGCCTCGTCGTAGCGCAGTGGTGCATAGCATGACCCGCGGGTCAATTC
>JAFDGP010000393.1 GCA_019309245.1 Deltaproteobacteria bacterium
GTTGTGATTGACAACTGTGTCAACAAATCGGTCGTAAGCTTGGCGGGCTTTTATTTTTCCTCGGGGTCTGGTGTCGGACTCGATTATGCCGGTAATATAGTCATCTTTCTCTGTGGCGAGATGAAGGAGACGAAGCCAGTCGGCTCGGGGTACCAGGGTAAGATAGCTTTCAGCTAAGTTGCTCATAAGCAGAAGCTGGCCTGTAAGAAATTTGGAGTCCATTTGATCTGTTTCGATAGAAAGTAATCGAGAGAAGCGGCGGACAGCCTTTTCATGCAAACCGGTGCCGGTATAAGACCAGTCAAACGGATGGGCGTAGAATTCGTTCCAGGTATATATAAAGGCCATGATGGATTCTCGAAGCTGCCCAACAGAGAAAAATTGATTGTGCTTTAAACACTTTCTTTTGAGGATGCCGAACCAGATTTCTACCATATTCAACCAGGATGCATGAAAAGGTACAAAATGAACCACAATCCGTTTTTCAGGGGATTGAAGCCATTGTCGGCGTTCAATCCCGGTCTTGAGAGGCGTATAGGGTACATTGCTGAGTTCGGCCACAGTTCGACAAAAATCGTCATGGTAATGCGAGCTAAGGTTGTCCATGATGTAATGGATGGCGGTGTCGGGTGGATGCATTCCGACATGTGCTGAGAAAACTTCACACAGGGTGTATCGATTATGATTTTCGGTACACTGACCGTAAACCTTGCCGGTCGTCGGATTCAGAAAGGCAAGCAGATCGGTAGTACCGTTTCGATGATAGTCGAAGTCTTCAAGCGCAGGCTGACCAGGACCCGGAGGCAAAGTCGGCGTGAGACGTTTGAGAGCCTGAATGCATGTGCACTCGTCGAAACAATACAGGTTCTGCGGTGCATCGGAATAGAGGCCGATGACATGTTCCATTTTTGGGAAAAAATCCGGATCGGTAATCTGAAGATAATATTTCCGGCGGTGGGGTCGCAGTGCATGCTCCAACAAAATGCGCTGGATGGTCGCATGGCTGATAGGTGAGCCAAGGGTCTCGGGATGCTCTTTGAAGTACGCCTGTGCATCACGCAGTGACCATTGGTAAACCCCGGGAAGCGGTGGAGAGTGCTGGCAATAGACAGCAATGGTCATAAGACGGGCAGATTCAGAAAAACGACGAGGTCGCCCAGAACGTTTGGCATCGGTAAGAGGCTTCCCCTCTTCAACCCGGCAAATCCACCTGTAAACTGTTTTTGGATGAGTTTCAGTGAAAATGGCAATGCTTCTGTTGTCAATATTCGCCTGATTCAATGCGGCAATGGTGGCACGTTGCTGTAATCGGTCTTTTAGCAACGGTTGTCCTGGTATAGGTGTCAGGCTATGTTTCATTTCGAGGAATAATTGCTGGAAGTTTTTTTTACCCCAGCCACCAGCTGAGGCAAGGATTGCTTGATTCTCCCGAGCCCCATCTGAGCCAGATGGTGGCGCACAGTACGAGCAGGCACCGAGATATTGCACCGCTCCTTCAATTCGGTCGATATCTTACTACCCGAGGTTTTCCCGGAAGTGATGATATCCACGGCAAACTGCTGGACGAGTTCAGCTTTTATTGGCGCAGGAACCCGGTATTCCTGTTTCTGGCCTTGACGGCGGTCTACCAGTGCGCGTGCACCCTTTTCACGGAGTCGCCGTGCAAGGGTTGTCGTATGGGATGGGGTTAACTTTATGGCCTCAGCAACATCCCGCTTCAGAAGAAGGCCGTTGTTCAACATCGAAAGCAAGATTATCTTGAGTTGCAGTGGGTCTCGCCGAGTGAGTTTGAGGCTTCTGCCGCCAACACCAAGATCGACTACAACATGGTCTTTCTCCTCTTTCAAAGTGATCGATGCTGGCTCTGGCTGAACTTTTGGAAGAAAAGTGGAAAATCGACGTCTTCGATCCTCTAAAGCCCCAAGACCATCGCGGTTGACCGCCTTGATGATTGATTTTGCGGTTTCCAGTGGAATGTTCAACAACTGTGCAACTGCCTTACGGTTGACACCGAGCAGGTACAAGGCAAAACAGAGAATACGTTGAACAACGGGCGGGCCGAACGCTTTTTGGGCCTGTTCAATTCGGTTTTCTGAAAGCCGAGCAGAAAAATTGAGGTTCTGGCAATGTATTAATGGTATATTTTTCATTATATCTCCCCCACTATGATAGTCTCGTTTGTCCAAATGGCCTATTAAACCAGCTCTATTGGCGTTGTATCTATCATATAGTGGGTTAACTGTCAAGCCAAAAATGATCATTTTATCTTGCCATTATTGGGGACAGAATTTATGAGACACGGCACTAGCGGAGCCGGTTAGCCTATTATCGAGTGTGGCCTTTATCAGATGTGATGACAGAACCCTACATTCGGAGTACGTTTTTCATTACCTGCTTTCTCCTGGATGCCAACAACGA
>JAFDGP010000394.1 GCA_019309245.1 Deltaproteobacteria bacterium
CAACAGCGGCGGATCTGCCGGCTCGGGCTCGGGTTGCTCACCGCAATCTCCCAGGGAGCCGATGGAAGCGGATGAAGCGCAGGCCGGAACACAGCCGGATATCTCAGCAGTTCAAGCCCAGGTACTCCAGGATGCCGCAGAATCAGGCACCCCTTTTTGTGAGCAATGCGAGGAAGCCGCTCGGGCAAGTGCTTCTTCAGAAGATACCGGGCCGAGCTCTTCCTAAGTACTTCACGAGGTCGTGAGTTTATCAAGTGATATTATTCTCAAGAGAAAACTTGAGAAGAATTCGGGTTAGGGAAAGGAAGGGCCATGGCCAGTCCTCACGTTGATAAGGTGATCAGAAGACTGTGGCGATCCAGCGTGGGTGAGGGTACCGCCCAGGTCTATGTCATTTTGGATGCTGCCAGAAACAAGCAGATCTATGCCGCCTTGCTTGGGCTCAAAGGCGAGTTCTGTTGTCTTTACCGAGGTGAAATGGCCGAAAGGTTGGCCCACGTGGCTCCGTATTTGGTCAAGCTTCAAGAAGATAATGCCTTTACAAAACAGGTGCTTGATTCGGGCTGGGGAGACAATTGGGGGATTTTCTTGAATGCGCCGGCCTCACTGCGAGATCTCAGAAATCATTTCCGTCGATTTCTGGTAGTGTATGATGAATCTGCCAAATCGCTGTATTTTCGGTATTACGACCCACGAGTGCTGCAAGCCTTTTTGCCGACCTGCAACACAGAACAACTCTTGAAATTTTTTGGGCCGGTGGACAGCTATCTTGTCGAGTCAGATCGAGGGGATAGGCTGATTGAATACTTTTTGACGGACAAAAAATTGATTCAGGAAGAGACCGTACTTACTGAGACATGATGGGCAAACGCAACGATGAGACTTGCCAGCTTCAAGCTTGCAAGCGCACCGGGCGCTTGGCATGTGCTTGTGTGACCATTTGATCGATTAAAACATCTGGTGGGGATAATGACAGGGATAAATGTGCTCATGCCTCAGGGCCTCGAGTCAGATTTTCATGAAACCTTTTGTTTTGGTTGACGGTTATGCTCATTATTTCCAAAAGACAGTGGCGGGCTATTCAGAAAAACATGAAAAAGGCGTTTATGCGTGAGCTTTCCATGGACCTACGCCAACAGTGGCCGGACAACGATGAACTGACGGACATGGCGTGGATGCGCGAAAAAGTAGACGATGCGGCCTTTTTCGGTTTGACGGGTCGGCATTCCGTGCGCAGGTACTGTGAACTTTGTTTAAGTGAGGGGCCGATCTTTCCCTATGGGAGACAATTCGCCTGGGTCCGAAAGATTCTTCAGGACAAGCGAAAAAAGGAAGAAGAAAAACTCGACCAGATTGAATGGACCTTAGCAGCGGGGGATGACAAGGCATCATGAGCCGACGTGCAGCGCGCCCTTTGGACCCGGAGGCCCGGCGAGAGGCAAATCGACGGTTTTACGCCCGGCACCCTGAACGTGACCCAGCCCGAGGGGGGAGCGGAATTCATCCGACAGCCCGGGAAGATGCTGCCTTGCGGCGTGAATGGATGGATTATTACGAGGCAGCCGGGGGAGCCGTGGAAACGGTCCCGCGCCGTCGCCGACCTGCAGATCGCATGGTAGCCCCATGCTGTGACTCTTGGATTCACTTTATTGTAATGGACCAAGAGACAGAGCGGCGTTTGCCTGAAGTGTTGATCTTTCTGAGGCTGCCCAATGGTGAAGAGCGACTGGTGGAAACCAACGGGCAAGGAGAGGTCTTGATTGAAAATATCCCATCGGGCAATTGTACGATCATGACCTTTGACAGTCCGGATCTCATACCAGCACTTGAACAAATACAAAACGTGGATTTTTCAGCACAACGCGTCGTCATGCCGGCTGAAACGAGCGCCCAAGACGAACCTCCGACACAAGAAGAACCCTCTGAGGAATCCGAAGAATCAACGGAATCTGAAACAACGCTGTCGGTGCGTTCCCTGCTTCTGCATCAGTGTGCGGATTACCACGTGCAACGTGGAGACGATCTTGAAACAGTGGCAAGGGTTGGCGGTTTTGACACTATCGGAGAGCTCCTGGGGTTTAATTTCGGCAGGCTGGACTCGCCGGATGCGGTGGTGCATGCCTTGACTGCCCATGTGGGGGTAAATGAAGACAGTTATGACGAGGAGGGCAACCTGGTATTTAGTGGAAACGAAGAGCCGGGGGTGTTCTATTACCCCATCCATGACGATTCGGAACATGCCACAGAACAGGTCCACATCATCAAGGTGCAAGGCATCCGCCGAAGGAGTCCGCTTGAACTGGAAACGGTCGATGAGCTCGGCCAACATCGTCCCAACCAGCAACTGCAGTTGGTCCCAACGTGCGGGGAACCCATACCGATTGAAACCGATGATGATGGCTAT
>JAFDGP010000395.1 GCA_019309245.1 Deltaproteobacteria bacterium
GCCGACGGAAAGCGCGGCTATGTCAAGGTCCCATGGGTCGAGGTTGTTCATTGCAACCACCTCGTACATAATCTGTTCCCATGAGTTCTCATGCGGCAGACGCTCAAGAATGTCCTTTTCACTTCCGTGGCCGTTGTTTTTCATATAGTACATTATTATCTGCCGGCAAATTTATTAATCCAGGCGCGGCCGGGTTGATGTGGATTTTTTAAATCTGCCGGCCAAATACGAGATATGGAGATAAAGCATTTGCGTGAGCAAAAGGCAGTTGACAGTTTCATAGAACTTCTGAAGGAAGGAAAATACAAGAAGGCCACAGTAAAGCTCGGTGAGCTTCGCGGCATGCCTGAAGATTTCTTAAAGCTCTACGAGTATCTTGCCTGGGAAAGCCCGCTCAGCAAGGTGAAAATCAGGGTAAAGCCTGTCAAGGCAAAGATACAGTGCCTTTCCTGCGACTGGAAGGGGGACCCTGAGATACTGAAGAACGGCGTCCGCTGTCCCCGCTGCAAGGGCGATGTAAAAATACTCAGCGGAAACGAGTTCAGCGTTGAACTGTGAATGTTGCGTGAGAAAATTTCTTTATTATTGTTACCAGAGCCTCCCTGCTTTCTGAATAAAAGAGGTGGCTTTTGCATCTGCAGTCTGAGCATCCGAAGCCTTTGACTGAATCAAGACGCGCACCAAGTCTTTGGGCTGTCACGCATTCGAGACTCTTCGTGCCTTCTGCTACAAGCACATCAGTCATTTTTCCCTTCTTCAGGAGATAGTCTATGTGCCAGTGAAGATTCTTTTCCCTTTTCAGGTGATGCGAAACGCGTTGCTCAATCCCGTTCATTGCAGAGCCAACATAGGCGTAGAAGCCTCTTCTGAACAGCAGGCTTCCAAGCCTGCCGACAATGATTTCCTCTGGCTTTTCCAGTTTTATTATGAGGATGTACGCACCTTTCATAAGAATCCGAAAATCTGGCCGACAAGGAACACATCAAGCAGCAGCAGTATCACGACAAGAGCCGTGCCTGTGACATTGCTTATCCAGTTGTTCGTGTATTTCCCCATGATGGCCTTTTTGTTGCACATGAACAGGAGCATCAGGGCAAGGAACGGCGTCAGGAAACCGTCGAGCACCTGTGTGTAGTACAGGAAATGTATGGGGTTTATGGGCAGGAAGGCGAGCGCTGAGCCGACGAGCAGCGATGACATGAAGACGAAGTAGAAACCCTTTGCCGAAAGCACCTTTTTGTTGAGCCCTTCCCTCCAGCCGAATGTTTCCGAGACCGCGAATGCGGACGACGCGGCCAGCACGGGAAGTGCAAGGAATCCGGAAACTATTATGCCTATCGAGAACAGTAAAAAAGCCCAGCGCCCTGCAAGCGGTGCCAAAGCCATAGCCGCTTCCTCTGCAGTGTCGACAGTGATGCCGGCCACGAACAGTGTTGACGCAGCAGCTATTATGATAAACGCCGCTATCATGTTCGACCAGGACATGCCGACAGCAGTGTCTATCTCCACCTCTTTGGGTCTTATGATGCTTTTGTGCTCCTCAAGTTCGTCAGATGCCTGCCAGAAAAGCATGTAAGGCGAGATGGTGGTTCCTATCACGCCCACGACCGCCGCCACGAAACCCATGGAAGGCAGGAATGTCGGAACGAGTCCTTCAACTACGAGTGTCCACTCCGGACTTGCCATGGCTGAGGAAAATATGTAAACCACGAGAAGACCCGTAAGCATCATCAGTATGTTCCTTATGAACCGGTATTTCTTGAACAGCACGAGATAGCCGATGAGCGCAGTTACGGGTATTATGTAGAATGCCCATGTTATGCCTGTAAGGAGTCCGAGTACTGCAGCAACGCCCGCTATGTCAGCGCCTATCGTGGCTATGTTCACTATGAGAAGGGATGTCATCACCACAGTTGCCGGTGTTTTCCCGTAGTGCTCCACTATTATGGATGACAGCCCCTTCTTTTTTACCAGTGCCAGCCTGCCGGCCATTTCCTGTACCACTATCATGAGAGGCGTGCAGAGGATAAGCACCCAGAGAAGGGCATAGCCGTAGAGCGCACCCACAGTAGTGTATGTCACAATGCCTGCCGGGTCGTTGTCCGCACCGCCTGTTATGACCCCCGGGCCAACCTCTCCCTTCAGCTTCCTGAATGCGGATTCCATACGATGCATTCTTTTGCCGGACATCCTGCGTTCCAGCAGGGAGAGAAAATGCGAGTGCATATAAAATAATACGGGGTTTTTTATTAATCAATTCAGTGCATCAAAGACTTTTTAAAAAGCAGAACTTCAATAGTCTTCCATGAAGTGCATACGCTGCGGCAGGCCTGGAGTGATAAAACTCCAGCAGGGCTCTCTGTGCGGGAAGTGCTTTACTGAATACTTCCAGAAGAA
>JAFDGP010000396.1 GCA_019309245.1 Deltaproteobacteria bacterium
CAGCATAAACGTCTCTTCGCCGGCGTGAACAATATCCAAACGTTCAAGCTTAAGATCGGCCAATGCGATCCGCATCGAAGGGGTAATCCTTGGTGATGTCGTGCGCTTAACCTCAAAACCAAGCCTTCGCCTCCCCCTTACAACGAGCAAATCCAGTTCAGCACCTGCATGTGTCGCCCAAAAAAAACACTCATCTTTCCGTGCCCTCAACTGGCGAATGATCTGTTGAAGCACGAATCCTTCCCATGACCCACCCATCTTTGGATGACCCTCAAGATCTCGGAAGGTCATGAGATTAAGCAGGGCATGAAGCAGTCCGGAATCCGCAATATATACCTTTGGAGCTTTTACCTGTCGTTTAGAGATATTCTCATGCCATGGGAGCAACTGCTGGACAACAAGAGCCGAACTCATCACGTCCAGATAGTTTCGAACCGTCGTATCAGCGACACCAAAAGATCTAGCGAACTCCGACGCATTCCATATCTGGCCATGATAATGCGCCAGCATACGCCAGAAGCGGCTCAAAGTTGCTGAACGGATATTGACCCCTAGCTGTGGAAGGTCTCTCTCAAGAAAAGTCTGTATGAATCCCCGGCGCCACTCGTCACTGTTTTTGTGCGTGCTCGCAAGATACGATCTGGGGAATCCGCCTCGCAGCCATAATTTTTTGTGATTCGTCGGCCCGACTTCGTCCATCCCAAAACCACTTAACTCATGATAAAAGATTCTTCCTGCAAGTGTTTCTGAGCCCTGACGCAATAGCGACGGCGAGGCGCTTCCAAGAATCAGAAAACGAGAGGAAAGACGTGGGCGGTCAATAAGGACCCGTAACACAGGGAACAGGTCCGGCATCCGTTGAACCTCGTCAATGACAACCAGCCCTTTCAAATTTTTTAGGGCAAGCATGGGATCGGCGAGCCGTGCTAGGTCTTCCGGATTTTCAAGGTCAAAGTAGGTAAAAGGCTTACGGGCTTTTTTTACAAAACTCCGAGCCAGTGTTGTCTTTCCTACTTGACGCGCCCCCACGATTCCTACCACGGGATGCCGCTTCAGCAATTGCTTTAATGTTCCTATTTCGCGCGTCCGCTCAATCATAATAAAAAATTACCTTGAAAATTCTGCGCCGTCAACCGATTTTTCAAGGTAGTCAAGACTACCCCCGAGCTGTTTACCCTAATGTTGCATAAACAACATGGCCGACAGTCCTCAAAAGCAATATTTATCCGTCGTTGTGGTGTGTTTAAGCGTTTTTCTGGAGTAAGGACTCTTCCTTTTCATAGATGCTCCCCACGGCCATGCCCGGAGATTCTGCCTCCATTCTCATGGCATTGGCCGGGCCGAGATCTCACCCCAGAGAGCCTCCTGCATTCTGGTAAAACAGATAAATTACGGAGGCTATTTTGTAGCGGAAGTCACCCCGAGCACCCTTGTGGTCAAGGAAGCGGGGGCGGGAACCAGTAACGCCCGTTTTGACTATCTTGTCATGGGAGTGCGACAGGGCTTTGAAGACCATCTTTTTCCTGGGACTATCAGCTCTACCCCGGGTTTTGGTATACACTGGATGCTGGCTTGATATTGGGCTGTACTTGGGACCTTGAGCCTGTTCCGCCCGACGGCGACGTGGACGGATCAGACCTGGCCGAGTTTGCTGCCGGGTTTGCCCTTGGAGATTATGACGAGACCGATCTTGCGGACCTGGCCACGGAGTTCAGTAAAAGCAATTGCCTGGATTAGCAACAGGAAAATGTGTTGGGCTGCTCCCAAAATCTTGTTCGCTTGATCTGGAATTGGTATGACCGAAGTATCTTCAAGGTACCCTTGACTTTTCCTCTTTCGGCCTTATTGTTTCGGTATCCTTCTGTAATCCCTGAACACCAAGACGTGCAATGACTTTTAACGGAGGTCTCTGCGCAGACGTTTCGCAGTCAATCCTTTTATCAGAAGGCCAGCTATGAAACTTGATACTGATATCTCACAGACCGAATACGCGGCGGAGCAAATTTTCAATGCCACGGGGCGCAGGTTCGAGCCGGAGATGGCAAAGGATCTCTGGCCGAGGATCATGCAGCACAAGTGGTTTTTATCAGAAAAGCTGGGCCGGGACGTAGGTTTCAAGATTGCCTGTCTCGATTTTATTGAGAACATAGAGCCTACATGTACGGAGCTGGGCGCCCGGATATTAGACCGATCTCTGTGGGACAGCATACCGAAAAGTCAGCCGCCAAAACAGATCGTCGACAAGAGAATCATCCTTCCCCTTACAAAGCCTGAACTGGCTCAAAAGCATGGGGTGACCCCGCCGCGGACAATCATTTTTTTCGGCCCTCCGGGCACGGGAAAAACCCACTTTGTGAAAGCGATCGCAGGAGTACTCCAATGGCGTTATGTGGAGG
>JAFDGP010000397.1 GCA_019309245.1 Deltaproteobacteria bacterium
CATGGCCCTGGACTCAATCGTTTCCCACGGAACCATCATCAGCGGGGGAGTGGTTAAGAATTCCGTGCTTTCCTACAATGTGATGGTCAGGAGCTGATCCGAAGTAAGGGCGTCCGTGATCATGTCCGAAGTGGAAGTCGGACGGCACTGCAAGATCATGAAGCCGATCATTGACAAGCAAAACATCATTCCGCCTCACACGGAAATCGGATATGACCATGAAGAGGATCGCAAAAAATTTGCGGTAACGCCTCGCGGGATTGTGGTCGTACCGAAAGGAACCTTTACATAGGGATGATTTGTCATTGATCATCTATCATTGAACATTTGTCATTGAACATTTGATGCCAGAAACCGCTGATCTTCCCCCTTTTTAAAAGGGGGACCGAGGGGGATTCAAAAGATCGTAGGGCGGCCTCTCACCTGATGGCAGGGTACAAAACGCCCTGGGCTGGATCACCATCCATCGGGCACCGGGGCCCGGCACAAACAAACGAGGGGTGCGGTTATTATGATGCTGCGCCGCCGACATGCCTCTTGTCAAATTCATTCAGCCATTTATTGATTTTGCTGATCTCCTGATCGATCTCCTTGGACTTTTCCGGGTTGTATTGCTTGGCCTTCTGCAGGTGACGGCTCAGGGCCTCGCGATACAACATGGCCAATTGTTTTTCTCCCTTGCTGATCTTGTTGCTCGCCATGGCATATTCTATGGCAGCTAGCCGTTTGGTGACCATGTCTTTCTGGATGTCCGTGGTTGCAAAGGCCAGGGCATCGTGTAAGAATTTCTTGGCCGCTTCAAACCCTTCCATCGTGCCTTTGGCCACGGCAAGATCCGCCTTGCCCGACAAGACCAAAAAATCAATGCTGTTGAGCCTCAACTGAACCGCCCGCCTTTCCGAACCCGATCGGGCGTACCTGGAGGCCTGAGTCAGATAGGACTTCACGGCCTTTAAATCCGGGGTGCGGCTTGTGTTCAGAACATCGTCGGCCTGGGTTAAAAAGTAGTCAAAGACCGCGCCGTAGACCTGGCTTCTGGAATAGTATTCTCGCGAAGGAAGTCCCTTCAGCACACTTTGGTCCGGAAACGTGGCAACAAGCTTTTCGCCCATGGGCGCAAACCTGCCCTGCCACAATTCGACCTTTTTGTCCGCGGTCTTGAAGTAGAATCGATTGGAATTCGAGAAACTCGCCATCAATAGAATCACGAGCACGCCGACAAAGGCCCCGATCGCATACTTAAGCGTCTTGTCCATGGGCTCTTCAGGAGGCGGTGAATAGCTCGGTGCGACCGCAGGCTTGGCTTCCTTTGCACCGGTTCCCTCCCCCTTTTTTGGGGAAGCGGCTGCCGGCTCCTCGTCGAATTTTTTAAAGAGGAGGTCCCTCTTTTTTTTGTCGTCTTTCTGGTTTGTCATGGTCTGTTTCTCCTCCACTTTCGCCTTGCTCTTTGGTACAAGCGTTTGACCAGGCTCCTTTTGAAGTGCATTGAAACGTTTCCACACCGATTCGGCCACCGGGCTTCCCGCGGTCAGCCCATCCAGCCCCTGCGCCTTATAGCGCTTCGACCACCCATAATAGGTGGATTGAGACAGCCCGATCTTTTCCAGATTCGCCTTAATGGAACCGGGACATTTCGGCAGGCCATCAAGAATGGCCTTTTTTTGTCGGGCTTCCCGGGGTCCGGTCGTATTCAGGTTTTTCTTAACATTTTTTTCCGTGGATTTGAGCAGGGTCTTTCGCCCCATCATCGCCATCCTTTGGTAAGGGTCTCCGCTCGGGAATCAGCGACCCGTAGTAGAGCTGGTGGTATGAGAAAAGCCCCTAAAAGGGACCTCAACACCAACGTTGTCCCGGGGGTCGCTGGGGTTTTTGAATCCGTGCATCAGTCACCGACGATCATATGCCGGCACACACACGAAAAGGCACGCCGGAAACGGTGTAACCTTTTCTGTTCTCACCGGCAGAGCCGGTGGATTGTGCACGGATTCGGTCCTTATATACGCTACCGACCGTTTTGTAAAGGGATTTTTCCGGGATTATCTCTCGGTGCAGCACGAAAATCGCCGGGCGCAAGCCTAATCTGGGAGGCTGCCTTGAAGGATTGAAACGAAGCACCCGCCACCGCCGCCGGCAGAGCCGCCCGATTCATCGGACGCTGGTTGAGGCGTATAAGAAAGGCCGATTCCGCCGGGATCCACGATCACACCGTTGGCGATGCCGTCGGCGTCTCCGGCGCCACCATCTTCCAGGTACAGTCGCACGGATTTCCTGTCATCACTGATCACCGAAACAACCTTCAGCGCATCGGCTTGCCACCCATGCAGCCTATCGTACTTGTACCACACGGCACCCCCATTCGGCACGGGATCAGAAAGGAATATCGTCAC
>JAFDGP010000398.1 GCA_019309245.1 Deltaproteobacteria bacterium
CCAACTGCAGTCGCTGCTGAAAATTGCAAAACGTATCTATCAACAGCAACAGCATGATAAGAACAAAATTTACAGTGTTCATGAACCACATGTGGAATGTATCAGCAAGGGTAAAGCCCACAAGCGTTATGAGTTTGGTTGCAAGGTCAGCGTGGCTGCCACTAGTCGTGGCGGCTGGTTTGTCGGGGCCATGGGTATTCAGGGGATGTAGAAATCCATGTGGACAAACGCCGTCGGGGACGGACTGCCAAAAGCCTTTGGCGGTGGATGAAGCGCCGAGCCGCCATTGAGCCTGGCATCGGCCACTTGAAATCAGTATGGACCGCAACCGTCTCAGGGGTGTTGAAGGGGACCGGTTTAATGCTATTTTGAGCGTTGCCGGGATGAACTTCCGCAAGCTGCTGAGGGCAGCAGCGGATTTTTTGCATTTAATTTTCTCCTGGCTTCTATCTTGTCAAAGAACAATGTCCATGAAGGTCAGTATGATATAATTGCTTTTTCAGGATCGACTAATTACCACAGATACTATGATCCCAGGACAGGGAGGTGTCTCACACCGGATCCCATAGGGCAGGCAGGCGGGATAAACCTTTTTGATTATGCTCTAAATAATCCGATTAATAATACAGATCCAGAAGGGTTATTTGCTTGGGGATCTGTTCTTAGGTGGATTGGAAGACAAATTGTGAAACAAATTGCAAAACGGTTTGGAGAGAAAATTAGCGATCGCGAAATAGCATACCCAATGACACAACAAGAAATGGATGTGGATAGCGATGGTGATGGGATTAACGATTACCGTGATCTAGATTCTGATTGGGATCGTGATGGAATTCCAAACTACTTCGATGCGGATGATGATAACGATGGGATTCCGGATGAAACTGATTATGAAAACAATAATATTGCAAGACCTGGTGATTCTACATCCTCTTGCGAGTAGGTAAGAACGATGAGAGATATTGTCTTCGTTATTGTTGCGATAATAATCTGTATTCTCGTTTTGGGAGGGCTTCTAAAACTGATTTCAAAAAGACCGTTGAAACAAATCATTGATGATATTATTTCTTTTTTGATCCCATGGTAGTCAATTAAAATGGACAAGATGATGAACAAAAAACATGACAAAATTGTTTTCATATTCAATTTGGCATTGTTTTTCTATTTATGCGCCGGGTTTCTTGTATCTCTATTGTTTGAACAAGAAAAAGAGGGAAAAGTTCTATGGGATACTGTTTATGAAGCTTTTCCGGTATTCTCTGTAATAGCAGCATCTTTGATTGGATTGCTTCTATTAGTTTGGGGTGCAAAATTATGTGAGCTATTCTGGAATAGACTTATCTCAAGTATTTTTGACCTTAGAGAAATCAATTTTCAAGAAGCATTGTCTATTGTGTTGGTGATCGCAATTGTTGTAGCATCTTGTAAGTAATGAATGTGGTCCTTCACGGTTTTTCCGTGGGTAGCTCTATATGTTGTGGTCAGTTTTTCATCTGTAATGTAATATTGCATTGGCCAATTGTTTTCAAAGGAGGATGCTGATGCGAGATACGGAATTTTATGAAGCCCTGCTTGGGCTGAGCGATCCCTGGAAAGTTAGCAAGGTTGAGCTTAATTCTGCTTAAGCCCGAGTTGATGTCTGGGTAGAATGCCGCTCTGGAGTCAAATGGAGATGCCCTGAATGTGAAGAGAAAGCAGCCGTATATGATCATAGTGAAGAGCGGATATGGCGTCATCTCAATACATGTCAGTTTGGGACTTATATTCATTGTCGCCTGCCCTGGGTTAAATGTCCCAAGCATGGTGTGAGACAGGTAGTTCCTGTGTGGGCTGAGGCGGGCAGTCAATTTACCCTTCTCTTTGAGAACTGGGTAATTGATATGCTGAAGGAGTGCGATATAACAGGAGCCAATCGTCTGACGGCAACGAGCTGGCATGAGGCCTGGAACATCATGGACAAGGCTGTTCGCAGGGGGCTTAGGAGGAAGCAGGACCGTGTTTCCGAGTACCTTGGCGTTGATGAGAAATCTTTTGCCAAGAGACACTGTTATGAGACGTTGGTCTGTGATTTGAGCAAGGGCACGGTGGAATGTGTGATTGACGACAGAAGACAAGAGAGTCTTGAGGCCTATTTTGGGCAGTTCTCCGAGGAAGAGGTGAAGGGAATCAAAGCCATTGCCATGGACATGTGGGATCTTACATAGCTGCTGTGAAGGAGCTTGTTCTGGGGGCAGGAGAGAAGATTGTTTTTGACCGTTTTGAATCTACCCCATTTTAGTGGACACCAAGAAAAGCCCAATGTATATGGGCAAGAGGAGGTGTCCGAATGTCAGGGAAACAACGAAGAACCTACACCCGAGAATTTAAACTGGAGGCCTCCCGTAACCTAGGCGTTGAATACAGCGTTCTGCGCCGCTGGAAAAAGCAGTTTGCCGACGATCCGCAAAACGCTTTTCCCGGCAAAGGCCGACTGAAAGCTCCGGATGAGGAATTGCGTCGGATCAAGCGTGAACTGGACCGTGTTACCGAGGAACGTGACATCTTAAAAAAAGCGCTGGCCTACTTTGCAGAGGATCAGAAATGAAATTCAAATTCATTGCTGAGCA
>JAFDGP010000399.1 GCA_019309245.1 Deltaproteobacteria bacterium
CCAAGTGGGGCTTCGGTTCCGGCGTCAGCCTCTTCATACTCGCCGGTGTGTCAACAGGCATAATAACGAGGATGTTCAATCCATTCGCACTGTGTTCAGGCGCCGGGTGCCTGTCCATATTCACCAACCCAAGCGGAACCTCGCTGTCTTTCCCGTCTATTGAGATGCAGAACCCTCCACTTGGGGCAATACCTCAGATATTCTACTATCTCGCGACAGCCGACCCACTGAACGCACTTCTGCTGGGAATACTGCCCACGCTGGCCACCTTCCTTGTGTTCCTTCTTGTCATTTTCCTGCAGAACATCAAGGTCGAGATACCGCTTGCATTCGGCTCGATACGCGGCTTCGGCAGGCGCTGGCCGCTCAACTTCCTCTACACCAACGTCATACCTGTCATACTCATAGCTGCGCTTCTAGCCAATGTCGGTCTCATGGGAAGGATGGCTGCGCAGCCCGTTGACCCGGACTCCGGAAAGATATGCGGCATCCTCGGCTGCTTTGAGAACAATTCGCCTGTTTCCGGTCTCGTGTACTACCTCAGGCCTCCCAATTCACAGGGAGTCGCCGGTATGGCGATATTCATGGGATTGTTTGCGCTCATAGGGGCATTCAGCGCCGGTTATATCAAGAAGCCCGCCTGGAAGCTCTCCATGGGAATGATACCTATCGGAGCGCTCGTGTGGCTTGGGCTTGTCTATGCAATGGGCCTTACTGGAATGGCTATCACGATGACGGATATCATACGCATTCTCGTGTATTCGTCATTCATGATAGTCGGCGCCACGGTGTTTTCGGCGTTCTGGGTGTCAACTTCAGGCATGGATGCGGGCTCTGTTGCTGAGCAGATACATTCAACAGGCATGCAGATACCCGGCTACAGGCGGGACATAAGGATAATAGAGCGTGTGCTGAACAGGTACATACCCGGACTTGCTATTTTGGGTGGAATGGCCATAGGCCTTCTGGCTTCCTATGCAGACCTCACCAATGCCATAGGCAGCGGCACGGGCATACTGCTTGCCACAATGATAGCGTACCAGCTCTATCAGGAGATAACCACGGAATACGCGGATGACATGCCTCCGATAGTCAGGAGGCTGCTGGGGAAGTGATCTTATGAACATACTGATAACAGGTGTCCAGAACCCGGTGGAGGAATCCATAATAAAAATAGCTGTGGAGCGCATAGAAGCCAAGGCAAAAATCAGGCTGCTGAGCTTCAGCGACTTCATGGACGATGCAGAAAGCCTCCGGGACGAGCTGAAGCTGCTGAAGAACACGCAGAAAAAGATAAGGGACAATGTCCAGATGAAGGTCATAAAGGGCTCCGGGCATTTCATACTGAACGGATACTTCACCGTGAAGACTAAGCTTGGATACTTTCCTGTCATAACAGGTGCTGTCATGGAAGTCTTAAAGCCGGATATAATAGTGCATATAGCTGTTGACCCGCTGGCGCTGGAAGGAAAAATAGATAACCAGGAGTCATTCAGGATGCACCAAAGCGCCGAGAGGGTCGTGGCCCTTTCCATGGCAGCTGCTTCCGGAGCAGGTGTGAAGATAATATCATGCGGCATCGACGAGTCGAGAAAGGCGTCTGACGAACTCTACGACCTTCTTAAAAACCTTGTGGTGAAAAAATGACGCCTTTCATGGAAATTACCCTCATATCACTGGGACTTTCGCTGCTCATAACGCTGCTTTACAGGTTTCTTACCAATCCTGATGAGATGCGGAAAATCAAGGACGACATGAAGTTCTACAAAGAGAAGATGAACCAGGCAAAGAAGTCCGGCGATACAGCCAAGATGAACGAATACGCATCCGAGATGATGAAGATGAGCCAGAAGCAGTTCCAGTACAGCATGAAGCCCATGATTGCGACAATGCTCGTGTTCTTCCTGCTGCTCGGGTGGCTCAACACGAATTTCGGCGGAGTGGACGCAGACTTCACAAAGAACGAGACGGTATTCACGTACAACGGCATTCAGCATGCAGTAAGCTATGAAAAGTCCCCGGACGGCTTCGTGACAGCTGTTGACCTTGACAACGACGGCTCATTCAGCGACGGCGAGAAGTTTGCCAAGGACAGTGTCTTCGAATTCAGGGATGCCTACTGGAGGCCTGTGGCAAAAACCGATGGCTTTCTTTTCTTCACGCACGAAGTGGAAGACGTCGTGCATTTCGAGATGCTCGTGGCAAAAATGCCGTTTGAGCTTCCATTCCTCGGCAGCTACCTTTCGTGGTTCTGGTGGTACATATTTATAAGCTTCCCGGCTACATTTATCCTGAGAAAGCTGTTCGGAGTCGAGTAACTTTTTAAAGGCGAAACAACGTAAACTAATAAAAGGTTTTGCAACATACA
>JAFDGP010000400.1 GCA_019309245.1 Deltaproteobacteria bacterium
GACACCAACATGATAGCCCTGCCAATACTCATAATCCTGCTTGCATTCCTGCTCAGAAAGCCATTTTCCTATCATGTGGCGGCCCGCGCCGGGATCCTCACAGAAACCCAGAACCCACGTCCCTTGCCAGGCGTAGGTTGGATACAGCCATGTATCGCTGCCGTCGAAGATGTCGAGGGCACCAGCGTAGTGGAGATCGAGGTTCTTCCAGCAGCGCCCAAGACGGTATGTATAGGGTGACCTGGTCGCGGAGGGCTTCCAGCCTCTAGTTAGTTTGTCCCGCGTAGTGCTTACCCCCAGTTCAGGCAAGTAGAAGCCGTCGTCAGGATAGCCCTCTGCCTCGGGGTCATATGCATATGAGCGCGCTCGGACAATTGTGGATACGGACCCGGTCCCAGCTGTCTGCGTCTCGGTTGGGGCTCCCCACACATCGTAATCATACTGCGTCACAGTATTCTGGTTCGAATCGCTCACCTCGCGCGTCGAATCAATCCCATCGTGGAATAGGTAGTACTGAGTCGCCGACGGTGGGTCCTGAGCGTTGTCCCACTCAGTCATCGTTACAGCTCGATCATGGATATATACGTTGTATGTTGTATCCCGCTGAGACCAGTTTGAGTCATATACATCAACAGGCAACCCCGGATGAAACCCTCTAAGGAAGCACGATGTACTCCCTCCCGCGGTCCGGGACCGTCGCGCGCCGTCAGGGTTGTACGCGCATGTCTGGACCGTCGACGAGTCTTTCTTTATTTCGATTACTTCCTTGTCATAGTTGTAGTCATACTCCCATGTCGTCGTCCCATCTGTGCGGTGTGTCATAGAACCATTACCGTCGTAGTAATAGCTCCAGGTTGTTTGTCCCACAGCCATGTTTGTTAACTGATTGGCGTCATCATGATAATAGTTATATGTGGCACCATTTGCTATCTCCTCTTTGGTACGATTACCTGACTGGTCGTACTCATAAGTGTATTCCGACCCATCCGGATACGTAACAGAAGCCAGCTGGTAGGCATCGGTATAGCTATATGTCGTCTCGTCTGTGTCGTCTTCCGTCATTTTGGTCAGAAAGCCGAGATTGTCGTGCTCTAACGTGAAAGAGGAAATGGTGCAGTCCGTGGATGTCAAGTTGACCAAAGAGGTGATCTGGCCGGCTGTGTCAAGTCCATACTCGGCACGAGAACCGTTCCCATATCCGACGCGAGACAATCTGCCGTCCGAATTGTATTGGAATGTCGTCTGGTCGTTCCTCTCATCCGTGATCTTGGTCAGAAATCCCAGACAATTATATTCGTAATGAGTATTGTCGGACTCGGCGTCTGTGTACTGGACAATCCTGCCATTGGCGTCATATTCATACTCAATGGTCAGATTCCCCGTCGTATCCTTCGTCTTAGTTAGACTCAAACCCTTGTCGTACTCGAATTCACGTGTGATGCTCGAGGTATAGACCTTAGTGTGGTTCCCTAGTTCATCGTATTCGAACGAAACATCCATCGAGTCGGTGGAGTAATCGTGCTTGGTACAGCGCCCATTACTCTCGAACTCATATGTCTTTGTAGCACCGTTGCCGTCCGTCTCTTTTGTCAATCGACCAACTTCGTCATACTCGCGTGTGACCGAATTCGAGAGAGCGTCGCTTTCTTTTGTACGTTGACCAAGAGAATTGTGCTCGAAACAGGCAAAGTCCTTGCCCCTGGCATCAACTACCTTGGTGAGGTGCCCCCCCGCATCGATCTGGTATTGCACACAATCCCCGGAGCTATTCTCCATCCTAGTCAATTGCTGGGCATCGTCATAGTAGAGAGCGATAGAGATGTCGCTGTCGTCAGTGGCCTTCGTCAATCGCGCCTCCGAATTGTATTCGTAGGTTATCGAGCCACCGTGGGGGTCAGTCTCTTTTGTTAGCAGACCGGCCGTGTTGTGCTCGTATTCCCGTTCTGCCCCTGTGGGGAGGACAACACAGGTTGCTTTTCCTGCGTCGTCATAATACTTCTTGGTGTCGTTCGATAAGGCGTCTGTTGACTTAGTGAGTTGGCCGATCTCATCGTAGTAATAGTACGTGCTGTTGCCACACTTGTCCTTATATTGAGTTTTCTTAACCTCATCGTACATGTGTTCTTCGTAACTGCCCCATGGATCGCTCATTCTTGTAAGGCGACCGACAGCGTCATACGCATACAGGGTCGAGTTGCTCGCCGCATCGTCCTCTCTTGTCACTCTACCCGCCGCATCGAAATACCAGTAGAAGGTATCGATGTCGCCAGAATGCCTGCTCCTTGTCATTCTATTCAGCGCATCGTAATAGTAGTAAACAGAGTGCGACAGGGAGTCCGACATCTGAGTCACATTTCCCACGGC
>JAFDGP010000401.1 GCA_019309245.1 Deltaproteobacteria bacterium
CAACTTTTCCTTGATTTTTTCCTTCATGACAGCGGCACCTCCGCGTCCAAGGCTTGGGACGTGTCGTTGCCGAAGATGTCGATTACCTTGACCAGGATGCGGTATCGGCCCGGCTTCTCATAGGTGTGGGGATCGGAAACCAGCGGCAGCTTGCGCTCCTTGCGGGTGCGGAAGGCCACCCATCCCTGCATGAAGGTGTCGTTCTGAAAATCCCAGTCAACAGCCCAGTAATCGATGTAGTCGGACCACTTCTTGATCTTGCTTCGCACCTCCTCGGCGCTACGGCGATCCACGCCTTCCATTTCCAATTCATCGACCACCGCCTTGAGCGTGTCGCGGTCCATAATCGCCAGGATGGCGTGTTTCAGCTTCATCGGCCACCCCCTTGATCTCTAACGGCTTTTTTCAAGACTTTTTTCCCTAAGGCGGTGATCCTGTACCGTTGCTTGGAACTTCGGGGTTTATCGGGTATCGTCATTTCAATGTAACCTGCTTGGAGCGCAGGGATTAAATAAGCCTCTCTGAAGTGATCTTCGTGTTTGAGGCTCAATGCCGATTGAATCTCTTTTCGCTTCATATCACCGGTCATCACCGCCAAGAGTTTCTCAACTTCCCCGGTGACTTCAGGGGCAGCATTGACGATTTCAATATGTTCCGCCAAGGACACGGTCACGCGCACCCGCATGCCGATCTCTTCCATCTGCAGATCCGGCAGGCCCAGCTTTTCCGCTTCCCGCAGGATGCGGGGGATGCCGCTGCCCCATTGCTCGATCAGGTTCATTTCCCGGAAAATCCGGGCGATGACATGATTGCGGATCTTGGAGACGCCCCGGCGCATATCCTCGATGGTCATGCCGGGCAGCAAAATGCCGGGGTTTTCAACCTCGATGCGGTCATCGAAAAACGCCACCCGAATGGGAGCGCCCCGCTGGGAATAATCGGCGTGCACCAGGGCGTTGATCACCACCTCGCGCAAGATCTCCAAAGGAATGCTCCACACATCCTTGCGACGCACCTCGGTGAAATCCGCGCCCCGCATGGCGTGCTTTTTAAGAAACAGCAAGATGGCCTCCACCGCTTGGGGCAGATGGTCGTGGAGATCGATATGGTCGAAGATGTGGGCCTTGTCCCGGCCGATGAACCGGCCGCACTGCACCCAGGCATCGGGAAAATGCAGGGGCCGCTCCTTGCCGCAGATCAAGACAGCGCCTTTTGTGGGAACCAATCGGCCCTGGTCTTTTGTCAGCAGCCGCAGGGTCAGCAACTCCTGCTCGTCCAGATCATGCTTGCCGCGAAACATCGATTTGAGCGCCGCCAGGTCCAGATCTTCAACGCTCAGGTCGGACATGGGCAGTTCATCAAAGGCGATGCCTTCCACCGAGCGGCGCAGTTCCGCGATCAACTCCCGGTCGGCCTGCCGGTTGGTGGACCCCAGGCGCACGTAAACGCCGGTTTCCGGCCCTTCGGCCATGACCCAGTGGGGCCGGGTGCCGCTCAAAAAGACCTCGACCACCAACAGGGTTTTGTTTTCGACCGTTACCATCTCCACATTCGGAACGAGCCTCGGGCGGATGGCATCGGCGATCAGGCTGCAAAGCCGCTCTTCCTCATCCAGGGGGTTGATGACGCCCACAGGTGAACGGGTTTTGTCCTCCACGCCGATGATGACCTTGCCGCCGGCAGTATTGGCAAAGGCCACCAGGGTCTTCATCAGTTTTTTGGGTGAGGACAGGTCCCGCTTGAATTCAAGCGTTTTGCCTTCGGGCTGCTTCAATAAGGTTTCAATTCTCATGATGGCCACTTGTGTTCAGAATCCGAAATCCCCTCAGATCCGGATTTTATGAAACGGTCGTGCAGGCGGCTTCGGTGACCGAAATAGTGGGGCAGGTCTTTGCTCATGGGTTGATTTTTTTAAAAAAACGGTTGTTTTTCTTTAATGGTATTTTGAAAAAAGTATGCCACATTGAATATCCTCAAACAAGCATAATCAATGAATATATTGAACTGATTTCGAATGGATATGCGGATTTTGTCCGCTGGAATATGCGATCGGTTTCAAGGAATTTGCCAGAAACAGGGCCTCATGCAATGGAATGGCAGACTTTATGTTTCTCGATTCAAGACACACCGCAGGCGAGCGAATCGGGAAACAATGCATCCGTTCAAGGTATACCGGATAAACAGACGGAGTGATGAACGCTGTTTCTAAAGTGAGGCCTCCTCCGGATGGAGCAGGCTCTGAAAAGAGATTGGTACGCCCGGCAGGATTCGAACCTGCGGCCTACGGATTCGAAGTCCGGCGCTCTGTCCAGCTGAGCTACGGGCGCACGAAGAAGCCCCCCGATGAGGTTTCGGGAGGCTTTG
>JAFDGP010000402.1 GCA_019309245.1 Deltaproteobacteria bacterium
TTGATACCTTCAGCGGTATAGATTGCATGCCGGGACCGTACAGGACTGCGGGTACCATGCCCCGCCGCCTCAGTTCCCGGGCCTGGCCTTTTCCTGTTGACTTTCTTTCACTTGCTTTGAGGTCAAATATCTCCAATGCAAAAATCCTCCTTATTCAGTATGTTAATGCTGGGCCGACCTTTACAGCTACACAAAGAGCGAACTGACCGAACTTCCCGTATGGGACCGGTGAATGGCTTCGGCCAGAAGCTTTGCCACGGACAGGACACGGATCTTATCGCACTGCTTGGCATTTTCCTTCAACGGATTGGTATCCGTCACCACGAGGGTCTTGATCTCGGATTCGGAAATGCGTTCCACGGCCGGCCCCGACAATACGGCGTGCGCACAACAAGCATGAATTTCAACGGCACCATGTTCTCTCAACGCCTTGGCGCCCTCGGTCAAGGTGCCGGCCGTGTCGACCATGTCATCCAGGATGACCGCCACCCTGCCCTCCACGTCACCCACCACATGCATGGCTTCCGCGATGTTGGGGGCCTGACGCCGCTTATCAATAATCGCCAGTTGTGTATGCAGCCGTTTCGCAAAGGCTCGCGCCCTTTCCACCCCGCCGGCATCCGGAGATACGATCACTGTATCGTTACTCATGGTTCGTTTGATGTAGTCCAACAGCACCGGGGCGGCAAACAGGTTGTCGACCGGGACGTCAAAAAAACCCTGGATCTGTCCGGCGTGAAGGTCCATCGTGATCACCCGATCAGCCCCGGCAACGGTAATGAGGTCAGCCACCAGTTTAGCGCTGATCGGGACCCTGGGGGCGACTTTCTTGTCTTGCCGGGCGTATCCGTAGTATGGAACAACTGCGGATATACGCTTGGCGGATGATCGTTTAAAGGCGTCGAGCATCAAGAGCAGTTCCACCAGATGGTCATTGACCGGTGCGCAGGTGGACTGGATGACGAAGACGTCCTTGCCGCGCACATTTTCACTGATCTCGACCTGAATTTCTCCGTCACTGAAACGCTTGACCTGGGCTTCCCCCAACTTGATCCCAATATGACGGCAGACCTTGCCCGCCAGTTCCGGATTGGAGTTTCCCGAAAAGACGACCAGACTGTGCATGATGGGGTCTTTTTTCCTTTCACATCACGGCCTTCCA
The DNA here is from genome assembly GCA_019309245.1 of Deltaproteobacteria bacterium. Taxonomy (GTDB): domain Bacteria; phylum Desulfobacterota; class Desulfobacteria; order Desulfobacterales. The sequence continues at coordinate 1,163 of JAFDGP010000402.1, forward strand.
GCCGGCCGAAGCGCTTGTAGTTGTTCTCTAATGTATGTTGTTCCATACAAGGCACGACTTTGGTGCCTTAAGAGGATCCTTCTGGCTGGGGCGGGAGGATTCGAACCTCCGAATGCAGGAACCAAAATCCTGTGTCTTACCACTTGACGACGCCCCAGCATGGTCATCAGGGCAACAGAAGGTCAGCCAGAAACATGTCCCAACAGGCAAATCGACGTTTGAGCCCCTCAAGTCCCCGGACGGCCTGCCGACGGGTTTCAAACAGTCCAAACACGGCAGACCCACTTCCACACATGAGTGCTCCCGCGGCACCACCCTGGATGAGGGCCCTTTTAAGCGTTTGAATCTCTGGGAATGCCCCTGTGCTTACTTGCTCTAAATCATTAAATAAAAGATCTTTAAACCTGGACAGATCCTCCAAAAACCATGAAACATTATAATTTTCTTCACATTTTGTCAATTGTAAATTTAGGTGTTTATAAACCCAGGCCGTAGAGATCTCGAATCGCGGGTAAACCAAAACGGCCCACAATCGGGGCATGCCCGCCACCGGCCGGAGCTTTTCCCCGATCCCTGTGACCAGGGCCGTCTTGCCGAAAATAAAAAAAGGAACGTCCGCACCGACCGTCAGAGCGAGACGCATCAGAACCTCTTGAGTCAAAGGGGTTCCATAGTGATTGTTGAGGGCCGTCAATACCGCAGCCGCGTCGCTGCTACCGCCACCGAGCCCGGCACCGACCGGGATCCTTTTGTCTATTGAAATGCCTACCCCGTGTGTGATGCCCAATGTTTCAAAAAAAGCCGCGGCCGCCTTGAAGGCCAGATTCTGTTCACCTTCAGGCACGCTCGGGTGGGGGCAGCGCACGGTTATGCAGGGTTGGTCAAGACACAGCACAATTCTGTCGTAAAGGCCTACACGGCACATCAGAGTGGATAGTTCGTGATACCCGTCCCGCCGTTTCCCCGTGACCTTCAGGAAGAGGTTGATTTTGGCGGGTGCCTTTATGGTCAGTGTATTCACAGTTCCGGCCTGGCCATCCGGCCTTAAAGGGTTGGGCCGGGCAGGGTCTTGAGATACGGAGTAAAATGAGCCTACTTGGTGATGCTTATAGCGACAAAGCCTCCTTTTCTTCTGACCAAAAGGGATACGATTTCGCCCTTTTCCACCTTGCCGAGATAACGTTGGTAGTCTTTGAG
>JAFDGP010000403.1 GCA_019309245.1 Deltaproteobacteria bacterium
AGTTTTGGATAGGATGTCAGGCAGTTGGGCTGTTGCACACACGGAATGAAGGGAGTTTTATAATGTCCAAGAAGGTCTGTTACTGTTTTGGTTATACGGAAGACGACATCATACAGGATGTGAAGGAAAACGGGATGTCCACCATCACGCTTCGGATCAGCGAAGAGGCAAAAAAAGGGACATGCGAATGCAAAACCAAGAACCCGAAGGGCAGATGATGACTGGCGGATGTCCGCCGGGTGGTGGACAAGGCGGCTGGTATGATGCGCCAGCCCCCCGTTGTTGAAGTGCCCGATTTTGTTGCAGGGCCCGCCTCGGAGAACGGCCCTCTTACGATTTCACAAAAGGCGCGGGAAATGATCAGGGCGTTTTTTGAAGCCAGGGGCCAGGTTTCCCCGATCAGGATACTGGTCACCAGCGGGTGTGGCTGAGGCGGGCCTTCGCTTGGCATGGCTCTGGACGAGCCTCAAGGTGACGATGAGGTCATGACTGATGACGGGGTTACCTTCATGATGAATAGCCAGCTCTTGATGCTCGCAAAGCCGATCCATGTGGATTATATCACGAATCACGAAGGATCCGGGTTCGTCGTGTCGTCGAGTATCCTTGAACCCAGTTCTTGCGGGAGTCCGATACGATGCTGATATGGGTTTAACCCTGTCGTGAAAGCCTCACCCCTGAGCCTGTCGGATAGGGCTCCTTGCGTCTTTGGCAAACTCGGCATCCCCGAAGGGCCAAAAAAACGAAGATCAAAATGGATCTGCCCACGCTGAAGCCAAGTGAAGGGTTTCAACCAGCGTTTTTGTTCAACACGCTGCAATCATGCCATAAGAGTCCAATCTTCGTTTTTTTTGCGGTGGATTTGGGTGCGTCGGGTCAAAAGACTGGAGCCCAATGTTGCAACGTTAGCACCTGATACCAATGCCCTGTCCTTGGGCTCATTTAAAGAAACTCTGGAATTGAGGGCCTCAATTTGTGAGCCGCAATTTGAGTTGAGTTTCTTAAGAGGGAACACAGGAACATGCTCGGCGTAGCATGAAGCCTCTCAAAACAGCACATGCGCCAGCCGAAAAGCTCATATTGGCGGAGCTGGAGCCCTTGCCAAGTGAACTGAAATCCGATATGATTTTTTTGTTACACATTTCTTTTTTTTTGGAGGATACCCATGAAAGGATTTCTTTATGTCATGAGCGTGTTGTGGATTGCGATGGGGTCATGCCTGGTGATTTATACGGCCGAATGCAAGCGGGTCCTGTCCAAGGTGCTGAGAGGCGTTGATCAGAGATTTCTGTCGCCGGTGCCGGCCGTATTGGGGCTCTTGTTGATGGTGGCGGCGCCCCAGGCCAGAAATTCTGGATTCATCCGACTATTGGGACTCCTGGGGATCGCAAAGGGTGTCTTCGTTTTCATGAATCCCAAAGGATACTGTGATCAGGTTGTCACCTGGTGCCTGGACCAGGCGTCAGACCAGACCTACCGGTTTTTCGGCATTATTTCTCTCATCCTGGGTACCGCCTTGTTGTCTTGGATCCTGTAAGGCGTGTTGAAAGGAACTTCTTAAAGCCAGCCGATGGCACCCAGCCGTACTTGGATTTTTCCGGTATCATTGCCCCCAGGCAAGAATGATTTTGCCACGAAGCAACACGAGCAGCTACGCGATGATAGTATAAATCCGACAAAGTATGGTTTGGAACCCTTCTTGTGACATAATCGAAAAGAAAGCGATGGGCCCTCCGGTGAAGCTCAAGAACAGCGGGCTCGCATGCGTTAGCAACGGGCTTATTTATATCGGTATGGGGCTTGGAGCCCTTTTTTGGGTCCTTGAATCCTCTGTACACGTTTACGTATTTGATGACGGCACCCTTGTTGGTCAGATATTTTTCCCGGCGGCACATGAAGCCTGGATGCGAGCATTTGTTGTTGGGCTTCTCTTCATATTTGGTGCTTATGCGCAACGCATCATGAAACAACGCAAACAAGTGGAAGACTCGCTCAACCTTGCTCATGCCGAATTGAATCAAATATTCAATGTGGCCGTTCCTTTATGCGTAATAGATAAAGATCACATCATGATGCGGGTGAATGACACGTTTTGTTCTTTTATTGGGTTGAAGAGAGACGAGATACTCGGGAAAAAATGCCACGACGTATGTGAATATCCCTTGTGTCATACGCAAGAGTGCCTGATGACCCAGATCCTCGGCGGCATGGAACAAAGCAAACATGAAATAGATAAAAAGCGTGGTGACGGAAGGGCGATTTCATTTGTTGTTACAGCCATACCTTATCGTGGGATTAACGGAGAACTCCTCGGAATCGTGGAGCATTTTGCCGATATTACGGACCGTAAAAAGGCGG
>JAFDGP010000404.1 GCA_019309245.1 Deltaproteobacteria bacterium
TTTTTGCAGGTCCTGTGTTTCTGCTTCCAGGGCGGCCCGTTGTTTTTCTATGATGGCCTTGGATTCACAGATGGCCTGCTTGCTGGCGCCTTGTTCCCGAATAGTCCGGATCGCCTTTTCAACCGCGGCATTGGCCTCATCCACGATGGCCTTGGCCTGCCTGGCTGCCTGTTGCCGCAAACGCTTCTGCTCGCTCTTAAGCCGTGCTGTGTCTTTTTCATAGGTTTCACGAAGCCGTTCGACGATTTTGTTCTGGACGTCCAGGGTGCTCTTGAGTTCTCGGTACCGATCGATTTCCGCGCTTAAGTGCTGCGCGAGTTCTTCCAGGTGGATGGTTTCAGGACCCAACAGGGCTTTGGCCCGGGCAACAAGGCCGTCGGAAAGCCCCATACGTTCGGCGATTTCAAGAGCGTAACTGGAGCCCGGAAGGTCGGCACGAAATTTATAGGTCGGGGCCAGGGTCTTCCTGTCAAAGGCCATAGAACCGTTCGCGATGGCCGGGGTTTCATGGGCAAAGGCCTTGAGGGTACCGTGGTGGGTGGTCACCACCGTCATCACCCCCCTGGTGGTGAGTTCTTCGAGAACGGCCATGGCAAGGGCTGCGCCTTCCTGGGGGTCGGTTCCGGTGCCGATTTCATCCACCAAGACGAGATCTCCGGCCGTTGCCAGTTGAACAATCTGCTTCAGGTCGCTGAGGTGAGCTGAAAAGGTGGACAGGTCGTTCTCAATGGATTGGGCATCGCCCACATGGGCAAAGATATGCTTAAAGACAGGGACCTCGGAATCGGCGTCAGCCGGGATGTGGAGCCCGCAGGCCGCCATGAGTGCCAGAACCCCGATGGTTTTCAAGGCCACGGTCTTTCCCCCGGCGTTCGGGCCGGTGACGACCAGGGTACATACACCGTCCTCGCCGAGTGACAGGGTCAAGGGCACCACGTGCGTGGTCGGAGTTTGCTTGAAGATGAGCACCGGGTGGCGTCCGTTTTTGATTCGCAGTAATCCTTTGTCGTTGAGTGCGGGGGCATGTGCGTGCAGGGCCTGGGAACAAAGGGCCTTGGCGATAAGGCAGTCCAGGCTGATAAGCGTATCAAGGTCCTGGTTCAGATCGCCAAGAGCTGTCCGGACCTCTCCGGTGAGGATTCTGAGCACCTTTTCCACCTCATCGCGTTCCTCGGCTTCAAGTCGGCGGATTCTATTGTTGAGTTCCAAGGTCTGCAATGGTTCCACAAAGGCCGTCGCCCCACTGGCAGATCGGTCATGCAGGATGCCCGGCACCAGGTGCCTGTGGGTCTCTTTAACCGGGATCACCCACCGGCCGGAGCGTTCCGTGATGAACCGCTCCTGAAGGACCCCCTTTTTTGCCAGCGCTGAGATCAGGCTTTCCAACTGCCGCCGCACCTGTTCCTGGGCGCGGGCCTTCTCGCGACGAACGGCCGCGAGCTTGGTGCTGGCGGTATCTCGCACGACCACGGCCTGCACATCGATGGCCTTCTCGATGGCCTTGACCACCGCGGGACACGGAATCAGGGCGGCACCCAAAGCGGAGGCCATGGGCAGGTCGTCTTGATGCTGCCTGAAGAACTTGTCAAGGTGCCCGGCCAGCACCAGCAGGTTGTGGATCTTCACAAATGCCGCGGGCTCCAGACGGCTTTCTTCCACTTCGGCGATACGAAGGGCGTCCCGGATGTCGTCAAACCGGACCATGGGGACCGTGCCGCCCGAGTCCATGAAGGTTCTGATTTCAGAAATCTGATCCAGGCTTTGCTGAACGGCATCGAGGCCGTTTAAAGGCTTGAGGTTTAACAACCGTTTGGCCGAGGCCGGGCAATGGGCCCTTCCGGCGAGATCATTGAGGACCCTGGGAAATTCCAGCGTATGGTACAGTGTCTCCAACCTGTGCATGGGACAAAACAGGGCTGTCGCCCGATTTTCTTTTTTACCCCCCTGTGTCGCCATCCCCAAGGAGTCTTTTCCTCCTTCGGCTTGACATTGTCCTTCTTCTCCTGTAATTTCACTATAATATATCTTATAAAAGTTACCTGATAACAGGCGAACCGTCAAGTTATAAGGTCAAACTCGGATCCACCGGTTGCCGAGTTTGCCGGAGATGCAAGGCGGTGGGCGTGCCGACGTACTGTTGTACTTCAAGCGCCCACCAACAAAACAGAACCGGGATTCACCGCCCCGCCAGCCCGTCATTATCCCGGAGAAGCTGCCGGTCAACTCCGCATGATTGGGTAATCCCACACCAACCCTGGATTAGGGAATTTTCCCGCGCAAAGAATAGGTTGACCCCCAGGGCGGTTCCGGGTATCTATCGGCGATGGCCGAGTCTTTAAGGGTATGGCAGCCA
>JAFDGP010000039.1 GCA_019309245.1 Deltaproteobacteria bacterium
TTGAGCAGGTTGACGCGATTTTGGAGCGTTACGGCTACCGGCATGACGCATTGATCAGCATATTGCAGGACGTACAGCGCCTGGAGAACTATCTTCCCGTGGAAATGCTGCAGTATGTCGGAAAGCGACTGGAAGTTCCTCTTTCGCGCATCTACCACATTACCACCTTTTACAAGACGTTTAGCCTGAAGCCCCGGGGCAAACACATCATCAAGGTGTGTCTCGGTACGGCATGTCATCTCAACGGCGCCGTTCAGAATCTGGAGCAGATTCAACGGCGTTTGAAGGTTGGTGAAGGCGAGACCACCGAAGATCGGTTGTTTTCGCTCGAAACGGTTAACTGTGTGGGCACCTGTGCCCTGGCCCCGGTAACCTTGGTGGACGACGACTATTACGGAGCCGTCACCCCGGGTCAGGTGGATCGAATTCTGTCTGCATATCGCGAAAAATCGGATTCATAGGATGCCAAGGTTTAGCAGTATCTCGGAGCTGGAAGATTACCGCAGATCCATTCTGGCAAAACAAGACCCGAAGACAAAGGTGATCAGGCTGTGTGACACCGGATGTCGGGCCAAGGGGTCGCCAAGGGTCGCTGATGCCGTTGAGGCCTGCCTGAACGAGCACGGCCTCAACGGCAGGGTCACGATCAAAAGGACCGGATGCCAGGGGTTCTGTCAGATCGGGCCTGTTATGGTTATTGAACCGGACAATATCTTGTATCAGAAAATCGGGCCGCAAGACGTCCCGGAGATCATCTCGGAGACAGTCCTCGACGGCAACGTCGTGGATCGATTGCTCTACAAAGACCCGGAGACGGGAACGAAGATCCTGAAGGAAGCCGACATTCCTTTTTATGGGCATCAGACAAAGATCGTATCCAAAAAGACCGGCCGGATCGATCCCGCGGATATCGAAGACTACATTGCAGAAGGCGGCTACAGTGCGCTCGCGAAGGCCTTGGGCACCATGAGCCCCATGGAAGTCATTGAGACCGTGGAGGCCTCCGGGTTGCGGGGTCGCGGGGGCGGAGGATTCCCCACGGGGAAAAAGTGGCGTTCGTGTCGGGATGCTCCGGGAATGGTCAAGTACGTTATCGCCAATGGCGACGAGGGGGACCCCGGGGCGTTCATGGACCGCAGCCTCATGGAAGGCGACCCACACAGCATTCTTGAAGGAATGATGATCGGCGCCTATGCGATCGGTGCCCGAGAGGGGTTTATCTACGTGCGGGATGAATATCACATAGCCGTTAAGCACCTATCCCTGGCCATTGAACAGGCAGAGTCTTTGGGCCTGTTGGGGAAAAACATTCTTTCGACCGGTTTCGATTTCACGGTGCAAATCAACAGGGGCGCCGGGGCTTTTGTCTGCGGAGAGTCCACAGCGCTGATGAACTCTCTGGAAGGCAAGGTGGGGGAGCCCAGGGCCAAATACGTTCACACGGTTGAAAGCGGTTTGTGGGATCGGCCAAGTGCATTGAACAACGTGGAAACCTGGGCCAATGTCCCTCTGATCATAGAACGAGGCGCCCAATGGTATCAAGACCTCGGTACTGATCGGAGCAAGGGGACCAAGATATTTTCCCTGGTAGGCAAGGTCCGAAATACGGGCCTCGTTGAGGTCCCAATGGGTGTCCCACTCAGAAGCATCATATTCGACATCGGTGGGGGCATCAAGAAGGACCGTGCCTTCAAGGCGGTGCAAACCGGCGGTCCGTCCGGTGGGTGTATACCCGCTCACAAACTGGATGTTCCGGTGGACTACGACAACCTGAAACAACTGGGCGCGATTATGGGCTCCGGCGGCATGATCGTCATGGATGAGCGCAACTGCATGGTGGATACGGCAAAGTATTTTATCCATTTCCTGATGTATGAATCTTGCGGCAAGTGTGTGCCCTGCCGAGAAGGCCTGAAACAGATGCATGAAATCCTGACCAACATCTGCGAAGGCCGCGGAAAAAAAGGAGACCTGGATCTTCTGGAAAGCCTCGCGCGTTTCATGGTCGATGCTTCTTTGTGTGGATTGGGGGGCACCGCCCCAAACCCGGTACTGAGTACAATTCACTATTTTCGGGATGAATACCGGGCACACATTGTGGACAAGAAATGTCCGGCCGGAGTGTGCCGCAATCTTTTTGAGTACGTCATTGCGGAAGACCGTTGCAACGGCTGCACATTATGCCGCTTGAAGTGTCCTGAAGACGCGATCAGTGGAGAAAAAAAGAAACCCCATGTCATTGACGCGAAAAAGTGTGTACGTTGCGGCATCTGTTACAACTTGTGCAAACAGGAGGCGGTGGTTATCCGGTAACTTTTCGCCCCCGGAAAGTCGCTTTTGAAAGAACAATGATGGTAAGGATCACGATAAACGGACAAATGCTTTTTGTACAGCGCCATACCCCTGTTTTGCAGGCAGCGGCGCGGCAGGGAATTGTGATCCCCACACTGTGTTACCATGAAGCCCTCAAACCTTACGGCTCGTGTCGTCTGTGTCTTGTCGAAGCACACAGAAACGGCCGCCCCAGGCTCGTGACCTCGTGCAATTATCCCGCAGAAGATGGTCTGGTAGTATTTACCGATACCGAGAGGGTAAAAAGCGCCAGGAAAACCGCCCTTGAGCTGCTCCTGGCCCGTTGTCCCAACGTGCCGCAGATCCAACGGCTGGCCCAAAAGATGGGGATCAAAACCTCTCGATTTTACAAAAAGCAAGATGAACGTTGTATCCTGTGCGGCCTGTGCGTGAGGGCCTGTGAAGAAATGGTCGGCGCCGGCGCAATCGGTTTTGCAGGCCGAGGCATCGAAAAACACGTCAATACGCCTTTTGGGTTACAATCCGACGCCTGTATCGGCTGCGGGTCGTGCACCTACATCTGCCCGACGGGTTGCATCGAAATGGTCGGTGAACCCGGACCCTCGGCCCACAGAAAAATTCGCATCAGCGACCCGGATCTGCCCCCTTGCGGACAAGAACACAGGTGTGAAACCTGCACCACCAATCAACAATTCATTGAGGAAATGAAAGAAGTCATCAGGAAAGTCCGGCAAGTGCCCTGAAAGCCTTTATTTGACCTTGATCCAAAGAATCCTGGCTGTTTCAGATCCCGGGTTTTCCCAGCTTGACGGCGTTTCAGACGTCAGATATACAAGGTCTCCCGCACGCATCGTCTGGACCCCGCTGTTGACGGTCACCTTCAATGTCCCGGAGAGCAAATACCCCAGCTCTTCTCCCTTGTGAGCGAAAAAATGCGTCGAGAGTCTTTCCCCGGGCATGACCTCAAAGAGGTAGGGCTCCAACTTTCCTTCAAAATCCGGAGGCGTCAAGAGCCTGCCCTCCACTGCGTCCGCAACAAGGGGGGAGGGGCTGAAAGGCACGGCATGACTTCCGCGGAAGATAACCGGTCTCGCAACCCCGATCGACGGTTGAAAAATAGATCCGATATTTACGGACAACACCTCACATCTCCTTCCATGGCTTCTAAAAGGGCGTAAAGGGCGTTCTTGAAAAGCTCCACGTCCTCGGGCCTCTCCAGCATCTTGATTCGGCAACGGCGGTGTTGATCAGGCCGTTCATAGAAGCGCATGAAGATCCTGCTGCCCGTTCCCTTGCCCGCCGTAAAACCATCCAAAATCATCAAATGGGGGTCTTCGGCAAGTCCACCCAGTTTGTCCAGGAGATTCTTTGGAGAGCGGTCGAAGCTCACATAGATGACTTGCTTTCTGTCTGCCAGGGAGGTCCGGACAAAATTCAGGCAGAACGATGAAGCAAGGTTTCCGGCATCATCGTGCCACACGACATTGTCTCCAATGAACAGGCCTCCCAGGAGTCGATCCAGGCCCTTGCCACTAGAGCTCACTCGAATCCTTCCGCTCATGAAAAAGCCCCCTTCCTTAACGACAAATGCAGTACCGGCCAGCAGGCACACCCCCATGACCAAACGCCCGCAGTGGATTATCAAGGAGTCAAACCGCAAAGTCGGGGAGAAGGCCGCTCAGGGAGAAAAGGACCGTTTATGGGTGGAAACTAGGTCAGGAACCTGAACCGAGACCAGGCTGTTGAGACACCGGCAGAGCCAAAGCCGGTCAGCACATGCGTGCCGTTTTTGAGCTTGCCGTCTTTCATGGCGCACGCCATGGCCAGGGGGACAGAGGCAGAGACTGTATTTCCGAAACGTTTGTGCGTGTTGTATCCCTTTTCCCGGCCAAGCCTGCAGGACTCGATCACTTTTTCGCTCATGGCGTCGCTTGCGGCGTGACTAAAGACGATCTCGTGTTTGAACTGATTCAGGACCGCATCTTCCCGGTAGTGTTTGCAGAGCCTGGTGAATACGAATCGAAAGATTTTTTCTCCATAGGAAAAAAACGTCAGGGGCTGAATTTCCTTTCTAAGCTCGCCGTCGCTATATTCATTGAAATGCGGCAGCGGAATCTTGCACAGGTTGTGACGATCTCCCCAGGTCCTGAAAGACGCATAATATTGATCGTCTTGATCTGAATCCGTTACAATCGTGGCTGTAGCCGCCTCGCCGATCGTAAACGTCGGGAAGTTGAACTCAATGTCCTTCAATGACTTGAACTCGAAATTTGCATACTCTCTGAAGTTGAACTCGCAGTTCATGATCATGATGTTTTTGTACATGCCGGTTTTGATAAAGGAGTGCGCTACGTGCACCGCCCGTAACCAGCTTGCACAGGCATCAAGAATATCAAAACAGGTGGCCTTCTTCAGCTTCAACAACTTCTGAAACACGTTTGCGGTTGCAGGCTCGATATACCCCCGACCCACCCCCACATAGATCAGCAAATCAATATCCTTGGGCGACATATTCGCCGATTCCAGGGCCTTTTTGCCCGCTTCAATACCAAACTGGATGGCCTTTTCATTTTTCGCCCGGTGATAGCGGATCGAAGTCACCGATTTCTTAAAAAGTTCGTCCAGCTTGCACGCGAGAAGATTCAGGGCCTTTTCCGTCAGGTACCGCTTGCTCCTGGCCACAATCTCTTGAATGATCTCCGCATTGGTGACCTGTTTGCTCGGAATCGCATATTCAATGGCACAATATCTCATAATGATCTTTTCCTGTCCTCATCGATGGAAACGAGGTCCATACTAATATCCACCGCCCTGGCCGAGTGCGTCAAGGCCCCGATGGAAATCAGATCAACCCCGGTGGCGGCAAGCTCCGCCACGGTATCCAGGTGCACCCCCCCGGACACCTCGACAAGGGCTCGTCCCCCAATTAGATTAACAGCTTTCTGTATCGCGTCCAGCCCCATATTGTCAAGCATTATGACATCCACATTGTTTTCCAGGGCCTCCCGGACTTCATCAAGGGTTTTCGTCTCAACCTCGATACGCAACAGGTGCCCTTTTCGAGCCCGGGCCCGTTCCACGGCCACCGCAATTCCGCCACACGCCTTGATGTGATTGTCCTTAATCAGAATACCGTCATGGAGCCCGAACCGATGGTTGTAACCACCGCCCATTCTAACCGCATACTTTTCCAACCTGCGCCATCCCGGTGTGGTTTTCCGGGTATCGGTCAGGCGAACCTTGGTCCCCCGAACTTTGTCCACAAAACGGCGCGTAAAGGTTGCGATGCCGGAGAGGTGCTGCAAAAAATTTAATGCCGTACGCTCACCCGTCAGCAATGCGCCCAACCCGGCGGACACCGTCGCCACCGTACAGGGGGCTTCCACCCGGTGGCCGTCCCGGCAATCGGACTCGAAACGGACCGCCGGATCCAGCACGAGGAATACCTGCCGGGTGGCCTCCAATCCGGCAAGCACCAGCGGCTCCTTGGCGATGATCCGCGCCGTGGCGCTCACCGGGCCCTCCACCAGGGCCTCCGTAGTAATATCTCCAGAGCCGATATCTTCTTCCAGAGCCAGCCGGATGAGCCTTTCATCGATCAACATAGAACCTCACAAAAGGCATGTTCATGTCTGGAGTAGCCACGTAGGTGTGTTAACGAGATAGAAATGCACCAAAATCTTTCGTGTTCTCATTCTGTCATGTTTTCGCGGCGGGTTTTTTACGGTTCCTGCACCTCCGGCCCGGGGCCACGTTCACGGAGGTTCAAACCCGAATGAGGCCCTCCAGCATGATGGAACACCGCCTCAGGTGGCCAATCTCAGGAAGCCGCCAGCAACTCTTTTACGATATTTAGATGCTTCTCAAGTTTTTCTCGTTTCTCCACAAAGGCCTGTTTCTTCTCTTTCACCCCGGCAACCACCTGCGCAGGCGCCTTGGTGAGAAACGACGTGTTGCCCAGTTTTTTCTCAATACCCCGGAGTTCTTTTTCAATCTTTGCGATTTCTTTGGTGAGCCTGTCTTGTTCGGCCTGAAAGTCAATAATGCCCTCCAAAAATACATAGATGGTGCCCTGGCTAAATACCGCGGTGGCGCAAGACGCCGGCCGCTCACCCGGAGGCGCCACCTCAAAGGTCTCGAGCTTGGCAAGATTGGTAATCATCTCACGGTGGTGTTGAAGAACCCCTCGAATCTTTTCATCTGCACTTTGAACCAGTGCATGCACCAGTAGACCGGGCGGTACGTTCATCTCTCCCCGGATGTTTCGTATCCCACTGATCGTCTCCATCACAAGTGCCATGATTTGCTCGGCTTCTTCATCGCGACGACTTTGCCCGCCCGCTGGAAAATGGGCCCTCATGATCGATCCATGGGTCCCGGGCAACTTATCCCAAATCTCTTCCGTCACAAAAGGGATGAAAGGATGCAGAAGGCGCAACGTCTCACTCAAGACACACCATAAGACCGCCAGGGTCATTTCCCGGGCCGCGGACGGTGTGTCCGCCGCCGTTTGACCGGCTTGCGAGCCGTAGAGTACGGGTTTGATAATCTCCAGATACCAGTCGCACAGCTCGTGCCATACGAATTGATACAAGGCCCCTGCCCCTTCATTGAACTTGTAGTCATCCAGAGCTGTTCTGACGGTTTCGGCCACATGGTCCAATCTGGACAGGATCCAGCGGTCCGCCACGCAGAGGCGGCTAACGTCGATTGCGGTTTTGTTGGGCTCAAACGTCTCGAGATGCATCAGAGAAAATCGGGAGGCGTTCCAGAGCTTGTTCACAAAGTGGCGATACCCTTCAATCCGCTCTTCGGAAAGTTTGATATCCCGTCCCTGGGCCGCAAAGGCCGCCAGGGTAAATCGGAAGGCGTCGGTGCCGAATTTGTCGATCACACGCAAGGGATCGATCACGTTGCCCTTGGACTTGCTCATCTTTTTGCCCTCGGCATCACGGACCAGGGCATGGATGTAGACATCTCTGAACGGGACATCATCCATAAACTGCAGCCCCATCATCATCATGCGGGCCACCCAGAAAAACAGAATGTCAAAACCGGTTACCAAAACGGAAGTCGGATAGAAGGTCGTTAGCGTGGGAGTCTGATCAGGCCACCCCATTGTGGAAAACGGCCACAGGGCCGAACTGAACCAGGTATCCAACACATCGGTCTCCTGTTTCATCGCCCCGCTGCCGCATGCCGTACACGCCTCCGGCGCTTCCATGTCCACGATCAGTTCGCCGCAATCCTGGCAAGTCCAGGCTGGAATCCGATGGCCCCACCAAATCTGCCGGGAGATACACCAGTCTTTGATATTGCGCATCCAATCAAAATAGGTCTTAGTCCAGATATCCGGGATAATCCTGGTACGACCCTGTTCAACCGCGGCGATTGCTTTTTCGGCTAAAGGCTCCACTTTGACAAACCATTGCTTGGACAAATTGGGTTCTACCGTCGTCCGACACCGGTAGCAATGGCCCACACTGTGTTGATAGGGCTCCACTTTCTCAAGGAGCCCTTCTTCTTCCAGGGCCTTGAGGACCTCGTCCCGGCATTCAAAACGATCCAGCCCCTGAAAACGGCCGGCATTTTCATTCATACGCCCGTCATCACCAATCACCTTGATCACGTCAAGCCCGTGGCGCTGTCCGATCTCAAAATCGTTGGGATCATGGGCCGGCGTGATTTTCAAGGCCCCGGTGCCGAAACCGGTATCCACGTACCGGTCGTGGATAATCGGAATCCCCCGGTTCATCAACGGCAACACTACCTTGGCGCCTTCAGAAAGTTGATAGCGTTCGTCATCAGGATTCACCGCCACGGCCGTATCGCCCAGCATGGTTTCGGGGCGGGTAGTGGCCACCACAACCCAGCCCTCTCCTTTTTCAAAAGGGTACCGGATATAATACAGGTGTCCGTTGTGGTCCTCGTGCTCGACCTCCAAATCGGACAGTGCCGTAAGACAACGGGGGCACCAATTGATGATATAGTTGCCCCGATAGATGAGTCCCTCCGCATAAAGCCTGACAAAAACGGTCCTCACCGCCCTGGACAGGCCTTCGTCCATGGTGAACCGCTCGCGCTTCCAATCACAAGAGGCCCCAAGGCGTTTCAACTGCTCGATGATCCGGCCGCCATACTCGCGTCGCCACTGCCATACCCGCTCGATAAAGGCCTCCCGGCCCAGTTGGTGGCGGTCCAGCCCTTCTTCAGCGAGAACCTTTTCGACCACGTTCTGGGTGGCGATCCCCGCGTGATCCGTACCGGGCATCCACAAGACATTGTCACCCAGCATACGATGATACCGACATAAAATATCCTGGAGCGTATTATTGTGGGCATGGCCCATGTGAAGGGCCCCTGTGACGTTGGGCGGCGGGATGACGATCGAATACGGGGGGGCTGTGCTTTTGTCGTCGGCGTGGAAAAGGCCTTCCGCCTCCCAATAGGCATACCAGCGCCGCTCAACCTCGCCGGGTTCATATCCTTTTTTGAGTGTCTTGGAACTCATTCCCCTGTACTCCCCTCTACCACGAAGACCATACCTTCCCGGCCTGCACCACAACTCACACGGGGATTCGGATCGAGGCACCCCGGGGTCTTTGCCGCACCGCGGAAAGCGAAAAAGGGGATTAATACGCACTTAACCCCCCTTTACAATGGAGCCCCACGGGGAAATCCGTGGTCCTCTGAAATACCCGCCTTTTGGGATTCGTGGATGGGTGCCGACTTCTAACCGTTAAAGCGCCTTTTTGATTTTGTCTATCTCTTTTGCTACAGCAGCCTCGGCCACTTCCAGAAGAATCCGCTCCGCCTTTTCACCAATAATCTGCTTGACCGCTTTGGTCACCATGGCCTCCAGTTTCTCATCCGAGATGCCGGCCATGACGTCGGGCTCCTCACCGGAATCAGATGGCAGTTCCGGGGACTCATCCACATGATCTCCGGCCTGATCCCCGGGCCCTTCTGATACCATATCTGTAAGTTCCACGATTTCTTCTTGAGGCTCCCCATCCACCGCATCCACCAGTTCAAGAATCTCTTCTTCTTCCGGCGATGCAATTTCGGCCGACTCGCTTTCGGGTTCAACCGCCTGGCCAGAAGTTTCGACCACATCTGTCAATTCGATGACCCCTTCATCCGACCCGGACGCCGTCCCTTTGTCTTGTTCGAGAAACAGCTCGCCCGCATCGACCAGATCTTCCTCCGGCCCAGCCGGTCCTGTCGTTTGTTGAGACACATCGTTTTCCCCCATCATGCGGCCCCCTTCATCATTGTAATCGTTGTCGATTGGACAGTGTAGTTCTTGATTTTTTTAGAAAAACTATCATGATACAAAGGCCTGTGTCAAGGTTTTTGTCCTGTGTTATGCTACTTGTACGACCTTGGGCGAAACCCGCCAAGTGCACCGATTGCCGCCCGGAGGCGGTGGGCGGTGATTCTGGAACTGTTAAAAAAGAATATTTACAAATTTCCATCTTTTATCTAGTTTCCATCCATGTTGATGCCTCGTATCATTCATCGATATATCTTTAAAGAGATCTGTGTCATCTTCGCAATCAGCCTTGTGACTTTCACGTTCATCCTGTTGGTCGCCAAGGTCTTTACATTCACGGATCTCATTGTCAACAAAGGGATCCCTCCGGCCGTTCTCGGCTGGCTCATTGTATATAAGCTCCCGTATTTTTTTGTCTTCACATTCCCTATGTCCACGCTGATGTCGGTCCTGGTCACTTTTTTACGCCTTTCTCAAGATCATGAAATTACGGCCCTTAAAGCCTCCGGTGTGAGTCTTGTTCAACTGTTGCCGCCAGTCCTGGTGGTCTCACTGCTCGCCTGTGCGGCCACCACCACGATGGCAGTGGCGCTGATGCCTCAAGGGAATCGAGCCTTCAATGGCCTCATTCACCGTTTGACCCATCAGAAGGCCTATGTCGGCATCCGGCCCCGCATCTTCATTGACGACTTCAAAGACATGGTCCTCTATGTAAACAGCGTGGACCCTTCCGGCCGTCACCTGGAGCGTATCTTCATCGCCGACGAGCGGGATCCAAAGCTTTCTCATGCCATCACAGCCCGGCAGGGAACAGTCCTGAAAAACTCCAATACCGGAGATATGGTCCTCCACCTGGTCAACGGCGAAATCCACTACGACAGCAAGGACCTGAAACGCTCCGACACGGTACGGTTCGATACCTATGACCTTTCCCTGGTGATGCCCGGTCTTGGGACAAAAGAAGCTGACAGAGACGTAGGGGAAAAGGAAATGCATTTAAAGGAATTGTGGCGCATGATCCGGACGGCGAAGGTCAAGGACGCTCGATACAATATGTTGGTCATGGCGTTCGTCGAAAAGTTTTCCATCCCGGCCTCATGCCTGATCCTGGCCTTTGTGGGCGTTTCCGTCGCGGTAAGGAGCAAGGCCCAGGGCTATTCGGCGAGTGTGGCAATGGCACTGGCCATCTTCCTAGCATATTATGTCTTGTTGTCAGCAGCCAAGAGTCTTGGCGAATCCGGGACCGTGCCCCCGGCAGTGGGCATGTGGGTGCCGGATCTACTCTTGGGGGTGCTGGCTGCGGTAATGTTTGCCCGGGCCTGCCGTGAAGCGCCGGCTACGGTGGCCGTTACGGTCTTCGAAGCAATTGACCGGGCTAAAGGCCTGTTAGGCATTGGAAAGGGGCCAAAAAGGCCGTGAGTATTTTAACAAGATATGTTCTTCGGGAATTTGCCAAGATTTTTGTCATCACCTTGCTTTCCTTTGTGATGATTTACATCCTCGTCGATTTTTTTGAAAGAATCGACAACTTCATTGAGGCTGGTGCGCCGCTGCGTTACATGGTGTTTTATATCCTGTTCAAGCTCCCGCTGGTGCTCGACCAGATGACGCCTGTGGCGGTCTTGATGTCCACCCTGATTGCCCTGGGTCTGATGGCCGGCGGAAACGAGATCATCGCGCTTAAGGCCGCCGGAGTCAGCCCCATGCGGGTGGTGTCACCCATGCTCTGTTTTGCCGTGTTTATCAGCGTGCTCTCTTTTCTAAACAGCGAATCCGTGGTCCCGTACACCAACCGCCGGTTCAACGCCATCTGGAAGACCCATGTCCAAAAACAAGGGCCTGAATTCGTCTCCAAATACGAGTCCTTGTGGTACAAGGGCCGGGACGCAATCTATAATATTCGCACTTTCGACGTGGCCAATGAAACCCTGTTCGGGGTTGTAATCAATCAGTTTGACGGCGATTTCAGCATCTCTCGACGCATCCATGCCAGGCGGGCTGTGTGGCAAAACGGGCTCTGGCATTTTTACGAGGGTACGGTAAAAAGCCGCCTGCCGGACGGCACTTATCGGGTATCGACCTTTTCCAGCATGACCTATGCCTTGCGAGAGACCCCGGAAGATTTCAAAAAGGGTGCTAAACCATCTGATGAAATGGGATTTCGAGAACTTCGCCGCTACGCTAGAAAGATCAGTGACGAAGGATACAATGCCACGACTTACTGGGTGGACGCCAACGTCAAGTTGGCCTTCCCGTGTATTTCGTTCATTATGGGCCTGGTTGGAACCTCTCTGGCATTGAGAAGAGAAAAGGGCCGCGGGATTGCCTCAGGCATCGGACTTGGTTTTGCTATTGTTGTCCTGTACCTCGTGGCCTTTGAACTGTTCAAGACCCTGGGCTATACGGACATCATCCCGCCCGCGCTGGCTGCGTGGGCCGCAAACATCCTGTTCGCAACGATCGGGGGGTTTCTCCTGGTCAATGTGAGTCGGTAGTCCGGCAATGAGGCGTTTTTTCGTTCATAAGCCCGCTATTGCATCAGACAAGGCCACCATCACGGGTTCGGATGTCAAGCATATCCGGACGGTACTGCGTCTGAAGCCTGGCGACCGAATCGTCCTAGTGGACGGCCGGGGATCCGAATACCTGGCTCGCATCAATGAATCCACCTCCAGGGCGGTGACGGTCTCCATCCTGGACACCCGTGTCGCCGCGCCGGAACCTGGGGTGGAGCTTGCGATCGGCATGGCCATGGTCAAGGCCGGCAAGATGGACCGTATCGTCAGGCAATTGACTGAACTCGGTGTCGCGGCATTTCTGCCCTTTGTGGCGGAACGCAGCGTCCCTCGCCCCAACGCCGATCGGGCCGCAAAAAAAAGGCAACGCTGGCAGGCCATCGCCAAAGAGGCGGTCAAACAGTGCGGGCGATTACACGCACCCCGCGTGGCCCCCCTCGTCTCGTATGAGCAGGTGCTCAAGGCCTCGGCTGCGTACGA
>JAFDGP010000405.1 GCA_019309245.1 Deltaproteobacteria bacterium
AATGTATAATTTCCGGTCCGTGTCGGCGTAATCTTCCGGTACGTCGGCCTTCCCCGGGCATCTTTTTCCATGATCACGATCCTCCTGTCCAGCACCGCCGTCCACTTGCCCACATACAAAAACGTGTACGGTTGTTCCCGGGCGATGATCTCGTGAAGCCGATGGCAATAGGCCACCTGCTTGTCGTGGTCATACTCCCCCCGAATCTTTACGATCAGCTCATCGGCCTCCGGGTCCTTAAATCCCACAAAATTGAGCTGATGGGGATGCGTCTGGCTGGAATGCCATATCTGATAAAGGTCCGGTTCGATCCCCATGCTCCATCCCAGGATCAGGGCGTCGAAATCTCCCTTGTCCACCCGCTCCTGTATGAAGACCGCCCACTCCAGCAGGTCCGTGCGGACATCAACGCCGATCTTGCGCCACGCATCCTGCGCAATGGCCAGGATGGCCTTGCGCAAATTGTTACCGTTGTTTGTAATCAGGGTAAACTGAAGCCTCTTGCCGTTTTTCTGCAACCATCCGTCAGGCCCGCGTACCCAGCCCGCCTGGGCCAACAGCTGTTCCGCCCCCTGGGGATCGTACGGCAAGGGCTTGATGGCATGGTTGTAGTAGTCGGTCTGTTTGACAAAGGGCCCGGTAATGCGTTCTCCCTGCCCGTGGAGCACATACCGGATGATCTTGTCAACGTCTATGGCCATGCCCAGGGCCTTTCGGACCCTGCGGTCTTTAAACAGTTCTCGACGCATGTTGTATCCGATATACGTATACCCGAACGACAGTCCGGAAAAACTCTGATAGTGCGGATCCCGGCTGAGGCGTTCCACCTGGTGCGGCTGAACGCCGTAGCTGTCAATCGTGCCGGCATAGAATTCCATTTCCTGAGTAAGCATATCCGGAATGATGCGATACGTGTATCGGCAGTAGTTCGGCGCCCCTTCCCAGTAGTCTTCAAAGCGGTCCAGGGCAATGAACTGGTCCGCCTTCCATTGCCTGAACACGAACGGCCCGCACCCCACGGGATGGCGGTTGAAGGAACTGTCTCGAAGTGAAAACGTTTCGGGGTCCTTATTGCGTGCCCTGGCCTCCTTCTCAAGTGCCCCATCGTTAAGCAGATGTTCAGGGAGCATGCCGATACCCCAGGTGCCCAGGGCCGGAGAATACAGTCGTTTGTACACAATCCGCACGGTCAGGGGGTCCACCACCTCCACCGTCTTGACGGGCTCATAGTCGGCAATACGCGGAGACAGGTTTTTCGGGTTCATGATCGCATCGTAGGTAAACTTGACGTCCTGCGCACTGAATGGATGCCCATCATGAAAGGTCACCCCTTCGCGCAGGTGGAACACGATGACCGGATTGTGCTCTGTAGCGGGAAGGACCGCCCGGGCATACTCGGCCTGCTGTTTTCGTCCAACCGGCGGGTCAATGTGCACATAGGATTCTGAGTCAAAGCCCTGAAAGTATGACCGCCCCAACACGGCCTCCAGATGCCGAAACAGGTCCTGATCCACCCGGTCAAGAACCAGCTTGATCCGTTCCGGCGCCTGGACGGTGATGGTCACAGTCCGAGCCTTGTCAGAGGCCACCTTTTCCTTCCGGGTTACTACAAAAGATCCGGCCGGAAGAACACTGAGCGCCGTGAGACGATCCAGGGCGGCCTTGACGTCCGGCCCCGTTTGAATGCGTCCTGAAACCGCGTCCCTTAAAACCCGTACCACCTGTGCACCCCCTGCCCTGCCCACTCCTGGAACTGCGGCCGCTTCATTCACGTAAAAATAGGCTTCTTCGTACACGTCCCACGATCGGGCCAGCCGTCCCCTGAAGCGCAGGGTCTCATCACGATCGATCAGGCCTTCAAAGACCAAAGATTCAATATCGCTGCTGGCCGAATCTGCTGAAAGGATGGGGTTCAACAGGCCTGCATCACCGATGGAGGCAGTGATATACTCATTAAGACGCTCGGGGTTTCCCCGGGTCTGCTCTTCGTAGGTGGGCACCCAGAAATAGGACTGCAAGAGGAACAGGACCACCACGCTGGGAATCAGTATCAAAAGCCGACGAACCGTCATGCCACCCTCGATGCGGATTTAATTTCGTCCATAACCAACATGAATTTCCGGACTGCGTCAACCTTTAAACCCAACTTCAAATCAAATGAGGTTGATCTTTCAACCCGTTCCCTTTATAAGGGCAGGATATGAAAATCGGCGTCATGAACGACCCTGGGGCGTCCGTGTATGCAGAAGTCGAAGCCATCGGGCGGGCCGGTTTCGATTTCGTGGATCTGACCCTTGAAGGCCCCACGTTTAATCTGGATGTCCAAAGGGATCCGTGTCTTCCGTATGCCTATCCGGTGGAAACGATCCGGCTCGCCTGCTTTGAGGAGCTGGAACGCTGCGCCAAACTCTTTTCTGCGTTGGGGGCCCAGATCATGAATATTCACCCCTGTTATGCAGCGCCTCCGCGGATGAGGGACCGGCTTGTGGAGCTCAACATCGAGGCCTTACGCCCCATTTCGCAAATGACCGCGGATCTCGGGCTGACACTGGTGCTGGAAAACTACAAACCGCCGTTTGATCGGGTCTTTCACTTTCAAACCATCATACAACAGGTTCCCGGCCTGGGTCTCCATCTGGATTTCGGCCACACCAACATGGGCCGAGACCCTGCAGAGGCCTTTTGCAAACACCTGGGCCCGCACCTGGCACATGTGCATTTCTCGGACAACCGCAAAACCGAGGACCACCATATGCCGCTGGGAGTGGGCAGTGTGGATTGGGGCAAGGCGGTTGCGGCCTTAAGGGCAACCGGTTATGACGGGACCATTACCCTGGAGGTTTTTTGCGACAATTCCGATGTCCTGTTTTCGTACCTGGACATCAGCAGACGCCTGGTCACCCGTTTGTGGGATGCATAGCATTGGGCCTTTTGAATCCGGGGCAGGGGCGGATTCTGGAATTCGCTTTTCAAAAAGGGAGACGAAGACCAAGGGGAATTTCTCAAAGGCAAATGAT
>JAFDGP010000040.1 GCA_019309245.1 Deltaproteobacteria bacterium
GACGCCGACTTCGGCCAGCCACAGGCTCAGGGTGCCGAAGGTCAGCGCGAGAGGCAAGCCACTGGAAAAGCCCAAAAACAAGAGCGACAAGACCCGCCGGTCCGCATACACGCGGCACGAGTCCAACCAACGCTTCAATATGCGATGATTTTTAGCGCCATTCATAACGTGATTATTTTTTTTAAGTTTTTGCCGCAAAAAACGCATTTCGTTGAGGGAAGACCACCCGAGTGCCGAGCAGCGGGTTGTGCAAAGCTCTCATTGTTCTCAATGCATGTGTCGCGATTTGAATTGAGTTTCTTAAAAGGGTGATGGCACTACCGGCAATCAACCAGCGGAGCGCTTTTTGGGCCTTTTCTTCCTGCCGGGCTCCAGAATCAAACACGCCAGTGGAGGCAACGTCAGGCAAATCGACTGATCAAAACCGTGCATGGGAATCTTGTCGGCCTTAACGAAGTTCAGGTTGCCCAGATTGCTTCCCCCGTAATACTTGGAATCGCTGTTGATCCGTTCGCGATATCCGGTAGGGTTCGGCACGCCGATTCTGTAGCCGTGCCGGGGGACCGGTGTGAGGTTCAGCACACAAACTAGGTGGTCTTTTTTCCCGAGACGCACATAGGAAACCACACTGTTTTCCGCGTCGTTGCAATCAATCCAGGCAAAGCCTTCCGGTTCCGGGTCCAGTTCCCACAGGGCCCGGGCCTTGTGATAGAATTCGCCCAGGTCCTGCAAGAATCGTTGAAACTTTTGACGCATCGGATCGGAGCCGAGATTCCAGTCCAGCCCTTTTTGATAATCCCATTCGTCCCAGGATGCGAGTTCCGTGCCCATGAAAAGGAGCTTTTTTCCTGGATGGGTATACATGTAGGCGATAAGGAGTCGCAGGTTGGCAAACCGTTGCCACTCGTCTCCGGGCATCTTTCGCAACAAAGAGCCCTTTCCGTATACCACCTCGTCATGGGAAAAGGGCAAAATAAAATTTTCACTGTAAGCATAGACCATGGAGAAGGTCAGGTTGTTGTGGTGATGCTTGCGGTGGACCGGGTCTTTGCTGAAATACAGCAGGGTGTCGTGCATCCATCCCATATCCCACTTGAAGCCGAAGCCCAGGCCGCCCGCGTATGCCGGCACTGTTACCCCGGACCATGCGGTGGATTCCTCGGCGACCGTAAAGCATCCCGGAAACCGCCTATAAAGGGCTTCATGGAGCTGCCGAAAAAAAGCGATCGCTTCCAGATTTTCGTTGCCGCCGTAACGATTGGGAATCCACTGTCCGTTCTGCTTGCCGTAGTCCAGGTACAGCATGGAGGCGACTGCATCCACCCGAAGGGCATCTATGTGGTATTTGTCTAGCCAAAACAAGGCGTTGGCGATCAAAAAATTTCGGACCTCATGCCGGCCGAAATTAAAGATCAATGTCCCCCACTCGACGTGTTCGCCCTCTCTTGGGTCGGCGTGCTCATAGAGCGCCGTCCCGTCAAACAGGCGCAGGCTCCAGTCGTCTTTGGGAAAATGGGCGGGGACCCAGTCCAGAATCACGCCGATTCCGTTGCGATGACACGTATCGACCAGAAATTTAAAATCATCCGGGGTGCCGTACCGACTGGTCGGGGCGTAATAGCCGGTAACCTGATATCCCCAAGAGGCATCCAGGGGGTGTTCAGCGACAGGCATCAGCTCCACGTGGGTGAAGCCGAACTTTTTGACATGCCTGACCAGTTTTGGGGCCAGCTCCCGATATGTCATCCATCGGTTTTGCTCATCTGGAACCCGCATCCAGGAGCCCAGGTGCACTTCATAGATGGCCATGGGCTGGTGACGCCAGTCGCGTTTTTCTCGACGCGCCATCCACGACGTATCCCGCCACGAATAGGCATTGATGTCCCAGACCACCGAGGCGGTGGCAGGCCTGAGCTCAGAGGCAAAGGCAAAAGGATCCGCCTTGATTCTGAGGTGCCCGGAAGCGGTCTTAATTTCATATTTGTAGAGGGTCCCCGGGCCGAGTTCAGGCACAAAAATTTCCCAGATACCCGAAGCCCCCATGGCTCTCATGGGAAACAGACGGCCGTCCCACCCGTTGAAGCTTCCCACCACACTGACCCGCATGGCGTTCGGAGCCCACACGGCAAAGGACACTCCCGAAACGCTGTCCATGGTACGCAGGTGGGCCCCTAGTTTGTCATACAGGCGATAATGGGTGCCCTCTCCGGCGAGATAAAGATCTGTTTCTCCGAGTGTCGGCAAAAAACGGTACGGCGCATCGCTTTCCCAGGTGCTTCCGTTGTTGAAATGGAAACGCAAGCGGTAGCGCAGGGGCAGCCGCCGCCTGGGGACAAAACAGGCAAAGAGCCCCCCCGGGTGGCACAGCTCCATAGAAACAGGATTGCGGCCCTTGATTAGGACCTCGGCACGTACAGCATCCGGGTGAAATGCCCGGATGACCACCCCCTTGCAGCCCTCCAGGGCAAATGGGTGGGCACCCAGGATACTGTGGGGATCACGATGTTCAACACGAATCAGGCGTTCCAAGTCATGGACAGAGATGCCGGTGGCCAAGGGATGTATTGCCATGATGTGTTCACAAACTTTTCAGGGTATTCGCACTGTTACAAGGCGATGACGATAGTACACAACTGCTTGGCAATCAAGAAAAATGCGTTCCTTGAAAAAGTGTGGCGTTTTTTCTATAGTAAAATTTGGGAGTGTTTCGTTGACCACACCGTTTTGGGTTACCCGGCGAAAGGAGTCCGTTATGGTTGGCCTTTATGTAACTTCCTTTGAACGATATACCGGCAAGGACCTGGTAACCATCGGGGTGATAAGCCGACTCAGACGCGATGGGTTTTCCGTGGGGTACTTCAAGCCGTTCGGGCACGACCCCGTTGAAGTGGGCGGGACGATGACAGATAAAGGGGCGTTAACTATTTATAAGCTTTTCGGCCTTGACGATCCCATGGAATGCATTTGTCCGGTCATGGTTACCGAAGCGCTTATTCGGGAGGCCTACGCAGAGGGGGTTCGCGGACTGGACAAAAAAGTCAAGCAGGCCTTTGACACAATCTCTCAGCACAAGGATATCGTCGTGGCGGACTGTGACAACAATTTCACGGAAGGCAGCTCTTTCGGGTTGTCCGGTACCACGTTGATCTCGCTACTGGGGCTCCGTGCGCTGTTCGTTGAGCGGTATGCCTGCGATTTTTGTATTGATTTTCTTTTGGAGATGAAAAAAGTGGTTGGTGAATCCATGATCGGGGTGGTCTTCAACAAGGTTACGCCCAAGCGCTTCGACGACATGCAGGACCTGGTTTCATTGTTTCTGGCCCGAAACGCCCTCCAAGTCTTTGGGGCCCTGCCGTTGGATCGGACCCTGGGCGCTGTCGGGGTGAAAGACCTGGTTCGGCATTTGAAAGGCAATCTCGTTTGTGGGAAAGACAGAGATGACGCATTGGTGGAGGGTTTTCTGGTGGGGGGCATGCAGGTGGACAAGTTTATCACCTACATGGTGAGCAACCCTACCTCTGCTGTTATTGTAGGTGGGGATCGAACGGATATCCAGCTCGTGGCTGTCGAAAACGGCGCCAGATGCCTGATTTTGACCGGCAACCTGTATCCCAATGAGACGATAACGGCCAGGGCTGAGGCTCAAGGAGTCCCTGTCGTGGTCGTTCAGCAGGATACCTTTACCGCCGCCAAGGCCGTAGAGTCCATTGTGGTCAAGCTCACCCTTGAGGATAAAAAAAAGATCGACCATGGTATTGATCTTGTGGATAAATACCTTGATTTTGAAAGGCTCTACCAGGTGTTGGGGATACGTTCCGCTGCCGCGTAGGTACGCTGTTGCCTCCCGTTGTTTGAGAAGGGCTTGCCGAGGAGGTGCCGATGGAAGAAAAAAGACGGTTCACCAGGGTCCCATTCAAGATGGAGGCTGAAGTACGGGTCGGTGACATGGTCTACCGCAGCGCTGAGATCAGTAATCTGAGCGTGGGGGGGTGTTTATTGCCGATTTGCGGGGACCTTCAAGTGGGCACACAGTGCCGGGTGAAGATTTCTCTGGGGGGAGCCGGACAAGACGTAGCGGTAGTGGCTGAGGGACTGGTGGTGCGCATCCAGCGTGACGCCGTGGCTATTAAGTTTACCAGTGTTGATCCAGACAGCCTTTTTCACCTGCGTAACATTATTCGCTACAATTCGGCGGATCCGGATGCCGTGGATCGAGAAATTCGTGATCATTCCGGAATCGTATGATTTTAAAAAGGAGCGCCTGCGGGCGGGGTGACGGCATGAATGATCGTTTGGTCTGGATCGACCTGGAAATGTCCGGCCTGGATCCTGATCGTCACGTGATTCTGGAGATTGCAGCGATTGTTACCGACGGCAATCTGGAGGTTGTGGCCGAAGGTCCGGACATTGTGATTCATCACCCGGAAGGGAATCTGACCTCCATGGAGGCTTGGAGCCAAGAACATCACCGGGCCTCCGGCCTGTTGAAGCGCGTGGCCGAGTCGGAGGATAACTGCTCTGATGGGGAAAAAAAGACCTTGGCGTTTCTTGCCCGTCATTGCGCGAAGGGACGGTCGCCGCTTTGCGGCAATTCGGTATGGCAGGACCGCCGGTTTCTGGTCAGGCACATGCCAGCCCTCCATGCCTTTTTGCACTATCGCAATATCGACGTCAGTTCCGTCAAAGAACTGGTTCGACGGTGGTATCCGGCACTGCCGGCATACAGAAAACAAAAGGCCCATCTGGCTTTGATGGACATCAAGGAATCGATCGCCGAGCTGAAGTATTACCGCGAAAAGGTATTCGTGCCTGTTGCTTAAAACTGGATTTGGATTCGTTTCTTGTTGTCCCCTTCGTCCTGGACGCTCAGCAAGACCTTGCCAAGGCGTTCACACCAGGTCCGCACATCTTTTTCAAATGTTGGACAATCTCCGAGGACCTCCAAAATATCCCCGGGCTTCATATCCGGGGCCTTAACTGCGATCTTCAAAACGGGCTGCGGGCATTTCATTCCCAGGGTGTCCAAGACTTCTACTGCCATGGCTGTGCTCCTCCCTCCAGGGTTCCGGAACTGATTTCGTTGATATAGGTTTTCATTATCACACGTTGTTTTTTCAGGCAACGGTCTTGCGATCTGCGACTAATGCAGGCGCGGAGTCCTTTTTGCGGCCTCAGTGGGTGGCACAGGCCAAGCAGGGGTCATAGGCCCGAAAGGCCATTTCCACAATGTTCAACTTGCCTTCAGAGGCCCTGCCCGCCCTGATCAGGGCCTTTGCCGCCTTTTCTACGGATAGAGCAATGGCTGCGGCGCTGTTCTGAGTTCCTACCAGCAAATTCGCTTTTTGCATGATACCTTGATCGTTGGTAATATAGTGATGAAACAGGGTGCCCCGGGGGGCTTCACAAACCCCCATGCCCTCTGTTGGGGCCTGCACGGGCAGAATCCTAACAGCGGGGTCCGTCAGGTCTGTGTCCTCGGCCAGTTCCTTCATGCGTTCCGCGGCGTAGAGGACCTCTACAAGCCTGGCCCAGTGATACGCCATGGTGTTATGGGCTGGCTTGCCTCCCAGGGCTTCGTACATGTTTTCATAGGCCGCCTGTGCCAAGGGAGTGGCCATTCGGTCTGCCGCATTCAGGCGGGCCAACGGTCCGACCCGATAGATTCCGCTTTCCGGCCCGTCCACGAAACCTTTCCATCCCACCCTTTTCAGATACAAAAACTTCTGATAGGTCCACGGCTCGGCCCGTTCTTCCAGGTGATCCAGGTATTGTGCGGCGCTGAATTGTGCAAAAATCTTACCGCTCGGATCGACCACCCTGACCCGGCCGTCATAAAAATTAAGCCTTCCGTGGTCATCGACCAGTCCCATATAGTAAGTCTTGAGGACAAAGACCTCGCTGGCGAGCAGTTTTGCGTACACCCGATTGTTTTTCACGATGTCGTCGAAAAGCGCCAGGCTGAACTGCGCAAATTCGACAGCATCTGCGGCCACGGCCCGGATATGCTCACGCTCCTGCGCCGTGACGGGTCTTGAGACCCCGCCCGGAAGACCGCACACGGGATACAGGGCGCTTCCGGCGAGCATGGTAATGATCTCACGGACCCGCCTGCGCATCGAAATCATCCTTTTGCTTGTGTCTATCCCGAGCTTGTTGACAATGCCGAAGATATTTCTTGACGCCCTTGGCGCCACAGGCCCGACCAACAGATCCGGTCCGGCCAGGATAAAAAAATGCAGGAGGTGGTCCTCAAAGACAAAGGCATTGTATATCAACTCCCTGATCTTTTTGGCCGCAGGAGGTGGCTCAACCTGAAACAGGGCGTCGAGGGTCTTGCTGGATGCCGTATGATGGGCCGTTGGGCACACGCCGCAGATCTTCTGGGTGAGCGTCGGCATCTCCTCAGCAGCACGTCCCTCACAGAATTTTTCAAACCCCCTGAAATCCGGCACTTGAAAATAGGCCCGGTCCACATCTCCGCGGTCGTCGAGCAGGATCTCAATTTTGCCGTGGCCTTCCAGTCGGGTTATGGGATCTATGGTTATGCGTCTGGTCATGGGCGCCGTCTCACCCTACCCTTCATGATGGACGAAGCCAGGCTGTATCGATAAAACAACCCGCCAGGGTCCGGGATCGTTTCCACGATTTTTTTCAGTTGTTCTTCATCTGTAGATTCCATCAGGGAGGCCAGCAACGAAGCGGATTTTGCGCCCTGGTCTCTCACGTTGTCCACGGGACCAAAGCAACCCCGGCAGGGCATGTTTGCCTGAATGCATTGGGCCATGCAGCCTCCCCTGGTTACCGGGCCCATGCAGACAACACCCTGGTTTAAAAAACACTGTTCAGGATCCCACTCGATCTCATAGACTCTCTTAAATGATGGGACTTCCAGCATTTCCGGCCGGGTTTCTTTCCTGGGGCAGGTGTAGCAAAGAGCCCTGGTATCGGCCACAATACTTCCTTTTGGAGGAAGTCTGTCCTCAAGGACCATCATCACGGCCTCTTTGACCAGGGCCGGAGGAGGTGGACAGCCCGGAATAGTATAGTCTACATCCACGACTTGATGCAGGGATCTGACCATATCGTGAAGGCCGGTCAGTTTCAGCACAGTTGTCCCTTGCCGGGTTTCGGGCCGGGGCAGGACCCTGTCCGGGTTGTTTACAGTGGGAACATCGCAATACACCCTATTAAGAATCTCTTCGTTTGTGAAAAAATTGCCGAGCCCCACCACCCCGCCGAGATGGGCACAGCTTCCGTGGGCAAAAAGGAGTCGGGACTTTTTCCTCAGCAGCCTGGCCATGGATACGTGTTCATCCAGCCGGATAGCGCCGTTGATCAAGGTGGCGGTAATGGCCCCGTCGTCAAGGCGTGCCACATCGTCATATTTGGCATCCAGGGCTACGGGCCAAAACACGATTTCCGCCGCCTCGGCAACGGCCAGAATGTCTTCAGCCAGGTCCACCACCGACTCCTCGCACCCGCCGCAACTGGAACACCAATAAAGAGCGATCTTTGGTTTGTGTGCCATGTGCTCAATCCGTTTTGTTGGCCTCGCAGGTCCCCCCCGGCTCCGTCCAGCATGCCTTTTTAAGAAACTTTGGAATGAAAGGCTTTAATTCCCAACCCGGACGAACCGGAACCAAAAAAGAAAAAATTTATCACGTGATGTTTTCAAGGCGTCAAGCCGCAAAACACGTACTGTTCTCAAGTCCGAAGGGCGCAAAGGACGAAAACATGAAAACCTCAATCTCTTTTATTTCGTGCTTTCAATCTTTCGTGCTTTCGTGCTTATCTTTTTATGTTTTCGTTGCAAAAAACGCATATCGTTCTCAATACGTGTGCTGCGATTTGAGTCGAGTTTCTTAAGAGGGTTTGCTCGGGGCATCAGGGGGCCCAATTGCCTGACGCGTTCGGTCATCTCTGAGACGACCTGTACAAATTTTTCCTGCTCAGCCGCCGAGATCCAATCCAGCCGCAACCGGTCTTGTTCAATGCCGAACGCGTCGAGCATCGATTTGATCAGGGTGTATCTTTTCAGGGCTTGTCGGTTTCCGTCTTTGTAGTGGCAATCCCCGGGATGACAACCCAGGATCAAAACGCCGTCAGCGCCTTGCTTGAAGGCCTGGAAGACGAATTGGGGGTCCACCCTGCCGCTGCACATCACCCGAATCACCCTGAGATTGGACGGATAACACTGTCGCGCCCGTCCCGCGGCATCGGCTCCTTCATAAGAACACCAGTTACACAAAAAACCGACGATGATCGGTTCAAAATCGTTTGTCATGACCGGTTTTCCCTGCCGGTATGTCGTGCCAGGCTTTCTATTTCGGCCCCAAGTTGCGCATCCGTGAAATGCCTGGCACTGATTGCGCCGCTCGGGCACGTTGCTGCACAAATGCCGCAGCCCCTGCACAGGACCTCTTCGATGCCGGCGACTTGTTGGGTGTCATCGAATACAATGGCCTTGTAAGGACACAGCCCGAGGCAGATCTTGCACCCGGAACAAAGCTCGGTGTCTACGGCAGCGGTCATGGCTTCCAGGGCCCGCTTTTGACCCGGGACCAGTTGGGATAAGATTTTGCCGGCCGCCGCCTGGCCCTGGGAAACGGCAGCCTGGATCTCTTTGGGGCCTTGGGCACAACCGGCGACAAAGACCCCTTCTATGGGGGTAGACACCGGCGCAAGGGACGTCTGCTCTTCAACAAAGAAGCCGCTGCCGCCCAGCGGGATATCAAACAGGGTCCCCAGCGATGACGCATCCTTGGTGCCCGTGATGGCAGGGGCCAAGACAACCATGTCCGCAACCACGGACTTGGAGGCGTCACACGCATCCGTGTAAGTGACCCGGGGGCGCCCGTGGTCTTGCGTAATCGTCACCGCCGCGGGATCTTTGATACGGATTTTTTTCAGGCCGGTTTTTTGCGCGATTTTGTCAGAAAAGGGTTGGGCCTCTTTGCCGGGAAGGCACATGTCCGTATACAGGCTTGTGATGGTGGCGTCGGGTATTTTTTTTCGTATCTGATGGGCGAACTTGAACAGATAACTGCAGCAGACCCCAGAGCAGTGCTGATGGTATCGGGGGGTTCTGGATCCCACGCAGTGAATGAGAACGATACTTTCAGGTACACGGCCGTCCTTTAAGATGAGTTTTCCCTGGGTCGGGCCGTTTGCATTGACCAGCCGTTCAAACTCCAGTGCAGTATAGATATTATCGATCTTGCCGTAACCGTATTGCGGGGCTTTGGTCACATCGAACAAATCGAAGCCGGTGGCGATCACCACCGCACCGGCCTTAAGCGACATGTTCCGGTCAGTTTCTTGATAGTCGATTGAGCCGAAGGGACAGGCCTGCTGACAGGACTCACAGTCCTGGGATTGCCACCGCAGGCAGTGCGTCTCATCAATGGCGGCCAGGTTCGGCAGTGCGCCGGGATACGGCAGATAGACGGCCTTTCGGGTATCGAGTCCCTCGTTGTATTCGTTTTGCACCGAAACAGGACACACCTCCACACAGGCCCCGCAACCGATACAGGTTTGGAGGTCCACATGTCTGGCCTTTGTGATGATTTCAACGGTATAATTTCCGAAATAACCCAGCACGTTTTTCACTTCACTCAGGGTCCACAACTGGATATTTGGGTGGTGCAATACGGCGTCAAGCAGGGGGTCCAGCACACAAGATGCGCATTCCAGATTGGGAAAGAGGTCTTCGTATCGGGCGACCTTGCCCCCGATACACGGGGCCTTTTCCACTAGATGGACCTTTCTGTCCTTTTGGGCCAGCGTGAGCGCGGCGCTGATTCCGGCCATGCCTGCTCCGACCACCACCACGTCCGGCAGGCACGCGATTTCCCGGATCTCGAGCGGCTCGTGACGGGCCACCCGGTTCACGGCCGCCTCAAGGATCGCCTGTGCCTTTTGCGTCGCGCGTGTCTTATCAGATATCACCCAGGCACACTGTTCCCGGATGTTGGCGATCTGCAACAAAAAGGAGTTGAGTCCAGCCTGGGCCATGACCTGTTTGAAGGTGTGCTCATGTTCTTTGGGCGAGCAGGCAGCGATAACCACCCGGGTCAGGCGATGCCGTTGGATCTCTTTGGCCAGGGTGTCCTTGCCCTCCAGTGAACACAGGAGCGCAAACCGCTCAGCCACGACCACATTGTCGAGGCCCCGGGCGAACCGAGACAGGCCATCAAGGTCCACGGCATTCTTGATGTTGGGCCCGCATTCGCAGATGAAAACGCCGATGCGCACAGTACTCATGGTTGTCTCATGCGAAAATACACCCTCTTAAGAAACTCGATTCAAATCGCGGCACGCATTGAGAACAATATGCGTTTTTTGCAGCAAAAACTTTAAAAGATGATCACGAAAACACGAAAGGACGAAAACACGAAAGCCTCGATGTTTTTTATTTCGTGTTTTGCGGCTTGACGCCTTGAAAACATCACGTGATAAATTTTTTCTTTTTTGGTTCCGGTTCATCCGGGTTGGGAATGCAGGCCTCTCATTCCAGAGTTTTCATAAATGAGTCCGGGGCGACGCCTCGGTAGCAGGTGCCCATGTTGCTTAAACAACATGGCCGACAGCCCTCACAAGCAATGATCCATCGTTGCGGTGTGTTTGAGCGTTTTTCTGGAGTTCACCGTAAGTACTAACCAGAACATTTTAAACCACCGCGTCGCCAAAGGCGAAGACGGGCCCTTTGAAAGCGGATGCGGGCTTATCCGTGGGGCTCCATATCCAATTGGATTCATTATAGATGAGGCGGGCATGGCCGTCAAACCTTTCCGTAACATAATGACGTTCCCGTTTTTTAGGTTTCGTGGTATTTTTTAAATCCGTTTGGTTTTGGTCTTATCCGGATCGGAAAATACACAGATGAAACGAAGCCGGCTAACACAAATAACGCAGCGCTTTGTCCAGTGGTACGGTGTGCACGGCCGGGACCTGCCATGGCGACGCACTGCGGATCCCTATCACGTTTGGATCTCTGAAGTCATGCTTCAACAGACGCAGGTTGAAACAGTGATCCCGTACTACCATCGGTTCCTGTCGCGTTTCCCAACCGTGCAGCATTTGGCCACCGCTGCTGAGGATGATGTGTTGAAGGCCTGGGAAAACCTGGGCTACTATGCCAGGGCGCGTCATGTGCACCGGGCGGCCCGTGACATGGTGGAGCGGTTTGGCGGCTGTGTCCCGAGCCGGTGGCAAGATTTGTCGAGTCTTTCGGGCATTGGAGCATATACGGCCGGAGCGATTTTGAGCATCGCGTTTGGGGTGTCTGTGCCGGCCGTGGACGGCAATGCGCGGCGGGTGCTCAGCAGACTTTTTGCTATCCAGGAGCCCCTCGACCAGACACGGACGCTGCGCCGTATCCAGGAACTGGCCGAAAGCCTGGTTCCGCACACCGGCGCAGGCCGGTTCAATCAGGCCCTCATGGATGTGGGGGCGGTTGTTTGTACGCCGAAGTGCCCGCGGTGCGACCGTTGTCCGGTGGGTGAGTTTTGCCGGGCGAAGGCGCAAGGCCAACAGGACATGATTCCCGTAAAGGGCAAACGCAAACCGTTGCCGTACCGCCAGGTCACAGCCGCGTTTGTCCGTAACAAAGACGGACGGCTTCTGATTGTCCAGCGACCGCGTCAAGGCCTGTTGGCAGGACTGTGGAAATTTCCCGGGGGAAGACGACTTGACGGTGAGTCCCTGGAGGTGTGCGTGCAAAGGGAGGTCCGCAAAGAGTTGGGCATTGATCTCCAGGTGCAAAGAGCAGTGGGTTCAATCCGGCATGCGTATACCCATTTTCGGATCACCCTCCATGCATTCAAGTGCAGGTATACAGCGGGTGTGCCTGGCGCTCTGGGATGTCATGACTGGCGGTGGGTTCACCGGAGCTGCCTGGACGAGTTTGCGTTTTCCAGGGCGGATCGAAAGATCATAGCGGTCTTTGACCGCCAATGAGGAGGTGGCAGGGTGAGAGTGCTGATTACCGGCGGCCTGGGTTTCGTGGGCACAATACTGTCACAACACCTTTTGGACAGCGGGTATCGGGTTACGGTGGTGGACCACGCGGCCGAACCCCGTCCCGACACGCCCAAACAGGTCAAATATGTGTCCGCGGACACCACGGCTAAAGGTTCCTGGCAGAAAGAGGTGGCGCAGTGTGACGTGGTGGTTAATCTGGCGGGGTCGTCGATTTTCAGGCGGTGGAACAAAGAAACCAAGAAACTGATTTGCGACACTCGGATTCTGACAACCCGTAACGTGGCGGCCGCGATCCCTGAAGGCAAGGAGACCATCGTGTGCAGTGCATCCGCTGTGGGGTATTACGGATTCCGCGGAGACGAAGTCCTGAGCGAGCAAGACCGCCCGGGAGACGATTTTTTAGCGCGCCTTTGCACAGATTGGGAACAGGAGGCCGGAAAGGCGGCCGACAGGGGGGCTCGGGTGGTGCTGACACGATTCGGGATTGTCCTGGGCAACACGGGCGGGGCGCTGGGCCAGATGATTCCCCCCTTCAAGAAATATGTCGGCGGCCCCCTGGGCAGTGGCCGGCAATGGTTTT
>JAFDGP010000406.1 GCA_019309245.1 Deltaproteobacteria bacterium
CGATGAGACGGGAAAGGCCCGCATCAACCCCGCACAATGCAAGGGTTGCGGGCTATGCGTGGCGTCGTGCCGTTCGGGTGCCTTGAACTTGAAGGGATTTGACCAGGCCCAGACATTTGCAATGATTGATGAAGCCCTGGCATCCTGATTCGATGGCGGCGGCCAAGATTGAACGGGTGCGTTGTTTTTCGCAATGAGAGGCTGGCCAACGCTTTGACGCCTATCGGGGGGTACCGGTAATATCACCCAGGCCGAGGGTTGCGAAAGGCTGCGGTAGCCCAACCGCATATTGCCTTTCGGCAAATCGACCCGATAGGCGAGGAGGTGGGTGTCCGAAATTCTTCCCATCGGGAAAAGCAACGGGTTATGGAGAGGGGCTCGTAACGTTGGAGTGTAGGCGGTGGGTTTCTGGACAATGTGGGCTGACAAGGATGCTCGGTGAGACATCATGAATGATTGGGACCCGAAAATTATCGCGTTTTTGTGCAATTGGTGCAGCTACAGCGCGGCCGATCTGGCCGGTGTTTCCAGGATGTCGTATCCAGCGAACGTGCGGGTGATACGGATTCCATGTACGGGGCGCATGAGTCCGAAGTTCATTTTGGATGCCTTACGCCATGGGGCTGACGGCATCTGGGTTTCCGGCTGACATCCTGGAGAATGTCATTACCTGGAAGGTAATTACTACGCACGCAGAAAGTTCGCTTTGCTTAAGCGTTTTTTGGAGCACGTCGGTCTAGAACCGGGAAGGCTCCACTTTTCGTGGGTGGCCTCATCTGAGTCCACCAAATTCGTCGAGGTGGCGGCCGGTGTGGTCGAGGCGGTCAAGGCGCTCGGACCGGCGGCGACCCTTGTCAAACAGCCCTTGGCCCCGGAAGGGGGCGACACCCGGTCCGGGGATCCAATAAAGCCGTAGAGGTGGCCCAAGTGCATTCGTACACACCAGCAATCCGAGCTGCGGCCGGGCGGCTTTTGAAAGAAAAGACCGTGGAGGCTGTTATCGGATTTTCAAAGCCGACCGAGCCCATGGCTTGCCGGCCGGTGCTGATCACGGACGCTGAACAGGCCGACAGCCTCTATTGGGACAGCTTTTGCTCGGTGAACCTGGCCAACTATGTGGCCAAATACCCGGGGCGTGTGGCGGTGGTTGCCAAGGGGTGTGACGCGCGCAACCTGGTGGTACATATGACAGAACACCAGATCGAACGGGACCAATTGTTCATTATCGGGGTTCCGTGTAAGGGAATGGTGGATCGCAGGAAGATTATGGCGGTCTTGGGTGGTACGGATCCTCTTGAGGTCATGGAAACCCCGGCAGCCGTTGTTGTGAAAACGCAGGATCAAGAACGCTCCTTTGCCAAAGCGGATGTCTTGCAGGAAAACTGTGTCATCTGCATTCACCGCAATCCCGTGGTTTATGATGAGCTCGTTGCAGAGCCTGTTCCGGAGCAAAAAGGCGTTGACCGGGATGCGGAAGTGCAAACCGTGGAAGGCCTGGATACACCCAGCCGCTGGCGTTATTTTCAGGACCTGGTATCCCGGTGCATCCGATGCTATGCGTGTCGCGATGCGTGTCCGCTTTGCTACTGTCCGACCTGTTTTGTGGATGAGTCGTGTCCCCAGTGGGTGGGAAAAGGGATTGAGCCGACCGATACCATGACCTTTCACCTGCTCAGGGCCTTTCACTGTGCCGGCCGGTGTACGGATTGCGGGGCCTGTGAGCGGGCGTGCCCCATGGGGATCAAGGTGCGGGCATTTACCAGAAAGCTTGAAAAGGATGTCTCAACGTTATTCGGGGTGGAGGCCGGCATGGACGCTGAAACAAGACCGCCCATGGATGTGTACCGGCCTGACGACCCGGAAGATTTTATCTTGTAGGTGGCATGGAACCTGTCCGTATTCAAAGGGAAGCGTTGCCCGAGCTGATCGAACGGCTCCGGCAGTCGTATCACGTCTTTGCGCCGGTGGAGCGCCAGGGTCTGGTGTTGTTCGAACGCATCGAAGACGGGGAGGCTGCTCAGTGGTCGTTTCGTAATACGCGTCTTTCGCCCAAGGGGCTGTTTTTGCCACAAACCCAGGCCATGTTTTCGTTTAACCTGAACAGCGGCGCCACGGAGGCTCACATTTTAAGACCATGTTCCAACGTACAAGACCGCCGTGCGGTGCTTGCAATCCGGCCCTGTGATGCGCGCGCTCTAGAGTTGGTGGACGTGAATTTCAACACGCCGGAGTACCAGGATCCCTGGTGGGTCAAGGCCCGGCAAGCCACTACCGTGGTTGGGGTGGGGTGCACGAAGCCGTGTTCGACGTGTTTTTGTGCGAGTGTT